>JBIOHI010000060.1:0-10295 GCA_044448845.1 Bacteroidia bacterium | reverse complement strand
TTTATAAAAAACACGACCCTGTTTGGAGTCGGCAGCCTGGCCAGCTTTCCGGGACTGGCAAAATTGTTTGATTCGGTTTCGCACCTTCCTTCGAACGAGTTGGCAAAGAATGAAGATTTCTGGCAATCCATTCGCGGCAGCTACAAACTCAAACCGGATTACATCAACCTCGAGAACGGGTATTACTGCATTCAACCGCAGGAAGTACTCGAATCATTTATCCAACATGTTCGGGAAATAAATTTGCAGGGAGCCTATTACATGCGCACCGTTCAATTTGAGAATAAATACAAGGTGTCAGCCAAACTCGCTGAACTTGCCGGTTGCGAAAAAGAGGAATTGATCATTACCCGAAACACCACCGAGTCACTCGATATGATCATCAGCGGGCAGAACTGGAAAGAAGGCGATGAGGCGGTGATGGCGCGGCAGGATTACGGAGCCATGCTCGACATGTTTGCCCAGGTGAGCAAAAGATATGGCACTTTAAATAAAATCATTTCCATTCCCAACCATCCAAGATCAGATGAAGAGATAGTGGAACTTTATGCGAATGCAATCACTTCAAAAACAAAATTGCTCATGGTTTGCCACCTGGTCAATATCACCGGTCAGATCTTGCCCGTTCGGAAAATTTGTGACATGGCGCATCGAAAAGGTGTGCCGGTGATGGTGGACGGAGCGCATGCGTTCGCGCATATTCAGTTTAAGATATCCGAATTGAATTGCGATTACTATGGATGCAGTTTGCATAAATGGCTTAGCGTTCCGCTGGGTGCCGGATTTCTTTATGTGAAAAAAGAGAACATCTCAAAAGTGTGGCCGCTGTTTGCCGACAGCGAACGAGAAGCAGATGACATTTTAAGACTCAATCATACAGGAACCATCCCGGTTCACACCGACCTTGCCATTTCTGATGCGATCGATTTTTATAAAATGATTGGTGCGAAAAGAAAAGAAGACCGTTTGCGATACCTTCAAAATTACTGGACGGCCAAAGTCCGGAATATTCCGGATATCGTTTTAAATACTCCTGAAGATCCGGAACGTTCATGCGCCATTGCAAATGTTGGAATTAAAAATTTGAAACCAACAGAAATGGCTGAAACACTTTTGAAAAAATATAAAATCTATACCGTTGCCATCGATGGGAAAGGAGTTCAGGGTTGCCGCATCACACCCAATGTTTTTACCGCCACAGATGAGTTGGATCAATTAGTGAAAGCTCTTAAGGAAATGGCTCGGTAATTTTTTTGCGCAACTTAATTTTCAAATGTGATTATAAATTCTGTTCCTTCTTTGGGAGTGCTTTGCACTTCAATTGTTCCACCGAGTGCCTCCACCTGTGTTTTTACCATATATAATCCCACACCTTTCCCTTCGGCATGTTTAAGATGAAAACGATGATACAGTAAAAACAACTTTTCCCCGTTCCTGGCCATGTCGATCCCTAATCCGTTATCTTTAAAACTTATCCGCGTACCGTTTTTTAATCTGAATGTTTTTATTTCGATAATTGTTTTCACTCCTCTTTTTCTGTATTTAATGCTATTGGAAATCAGGTTTTGAAAGATACTTACCATGTAACTTTTGATTGACAGCATTTCACCGACTTCCCTGAAATCTGATTGGATTGCAACTTGCGATTCTTTAATTTCAAGCTCAAGGCTGTGTTCCACATCGGTTAATAAATGTAAAAATTGGACATCTTCTTTTTCCTCGGTAATATTTCGATTCATGTTCAAAATATTATTCAGGTCTTTTATCACTCCATCGAGTTTGATGATAGAAACATTTATTCCGGTGAGCACTTTCGCTTTTTCCATGTCATTCATCTTTATTTTATTCAACATATTATTGAACCCGATGATGTTGGCAATATGCGACCGAAGATTATGCGACACAATATAGGTGAACTGTTCGAGGGATTTATTTCGGTGAATCAGGTCGTTCGTGATCTTCTGCTGCAATGCTTCCGCATTTTTCCGTTCCGTGATATCGCGGATGATGGCCGTATAAAAAACACCCTCATTGGTTTCCCAGTCGGAAAGCGATAATTCTACCGGGAATATTTTTCCTTCACTGTCCAGTCCCTGCACTTCCATAGTTTTTCCCGTTATTCTTTTCTCCCCTGTTTCACTATAATGTTTCATTCCACTGCGGTGGTCTTCGAGGTAATTAGTTGGAATGATCAAATCGAGTGGTTGACCAAGTATATCATTTTTGCTGAAACCGAACATCTTTTGCGCCCCGGGATTCCATCCGATGATCCTGCCCTTGCTGTTTGCTGAAACGATGGCATCGTTGGCCGATTGTGTTACCGAACGGTATCTCTCTTCGCTGCTTTTTAATTCCTTTTCTCTTTCTTTGCGTTCAGTAATATCCGAATGAACCCCAATAGAACCGATCACGTTGTCTGCTGCATCCAAAATTGGAGAACCGCTGACGGAAACCCATAACTTTTCCCCGGTCTTTGTTATGTATTTCAATTCATAGGAGTCGGAAATTTTTTCTGTTCGAAGCAGATTTTTTTGTTTTACCAAACCCCGGTACTCCTGGGCAAGTAATAATTCGTTTGCCACTTTACCTATCAATTCTTCACGGGAGTAACCGGTGAATTGAACCAACTTATCGTTCACAAACTGAATGACATCATCGTTGTCAACTATCATTAACCCTTCATTCATGCTATTTACAACAATGCGGTATTTTTCTTCGCTTTCGCGGATCAGTTTCTCCGCATTTTTTCGTTCGGATATATCGAAAATGGAATTTAGCTGGCAGGTTTCTCCTTTGTATTTAATGAAGACAACAGATAATAAACCTGTAAAAAGTTTACCATTTTTTGCGCGAAATTCACATTCAAAATCGGTTAGCTTTCCTTCTCTTTTTAATATCTCCATCATTTGCTTTCTTTTTTCAATATCCTTGAATAAACCTAATTGTAAGGTAGTATTTCCAATAACTTCTTCTTTAGAATAACCCAAATCATGCAGAAATTTTTCATTAACATCCAGAAAGGCCCCGGTGAACGGATCTGTTAACACCATGGTGACCGGGTTTTTATTAAAGATGTTTAGAAACAATTTTTCGGTTTCGCGGATTTTCAATTCTGCTTCTTTGTGTTCAGTAATGTCCTGCGTGGTTCCAAATACCGTATTTAATTCAGCGTTGTATTCTGCTTTGATGGAGAGATCAACTATTCTCCCGTCATTTACCCGTTTTATTTTTAATTCCACATCATAGGGTTCATTTTCTGAAATCAGGGCACCCATGGCTTCATCCATCATCGAATGATATTCAGGCAACCTGGCGGACTTTATTTCCTCATAATTTATTAAATTTCGATCAAATCCATAAATATTCCTGGCGCCATCCGATATGTAAAATATATCTTCATTAATTTTGTATTCCCAATATCCGAATTTGCCGATCAGTTCCCCGCGTTTTAAATTTTGCTCGCTTTCGAGTAACTCAAATTCGGCATGTTTGATATTGGTAATATCGTGAATAACCCCGAATATTTGAGTAGGTTCTCCATTCGCATCACGTTTGTAAATGATTTCGTTGCAGTCAAGCCAAAGCCACCTTCCGCTTTTACAGCGCATCCTGAATTGATGCACCACAGCTTCATCATTTTTCAATTTTATATATTGGGGAACCGTAACTGAAAGATACGTTTTGAAATCATCGGGATGCATCAAAAATTCTATCATTTTGCTTCCCATTTCTTTGATGTCATTTACCGAATATCCCAGTAAATGCTGCACTCCGTCATTGGAATAAATGTTTTTTTGCTCCACAATATCATAAATGTAAAGTATATCGGAACTGAGATGTAAAAGTGATTCGATGAATAGTTTTCTTTCAATTAAATCATTCTCAACTTTCTTCCGTTGCGCAATTTCTTCTTTCAAATCTCCCGGTAAATTCCCGGTGGAAAGGTGCGCATTGGTTAATTCGTTTGTTTTTTCCTCCGCCAACAATTGATTTTTTTTTCCCTCAACAGGTTTTTCGATGTTGGCTTTTTTTATTTTTTCATATTCCATATAACACGTTGTTTATTGCTTGAAAAATAGTTTTTTCATCAAAGAGGTTTGGAATACATTTAACCTGTGATCCAAAATTTTCTCCTGATTGCCTGCTATGCGATTGCCGTATGAGCAAAATTCACTCAAAAGGACCTTCTTCTAAATGGTTAAAATTGTTCCCCTGAATTCCTGTATATTTATAGCTATAAACTGGGGATCAAAAATCGATACAATGATATTTAAAAAACCGGTTAATCAAGAAACATGGACTTTTTTGTAGAAATAAAGTGGGCATCAGCGGTCTTGGTTTGAACTTATTCTATCCTCATTTTTTGGGTAAATAGGATCCCGTTCGAATCCGTAATTCTTAACGTGTACAATCCTCCATCCAGTCCGCTGATGTTTAAATTTATCTCCCCGGAAACATTTGATGAATTCCATTTTCTAACACAACTTCCTTCCATCGAATAGATGGAAATCACACATTCGCCTTTGGTGATAGCATCGGATGATATTGACACAAGATCTTTGGCAGGATTGGGATAAACACGAACCAATCCGTTGGATAAATTCAGTTTCGTATTTCCAAATTCGATCATTCTGATTGCCGAATAAGTGAATTTTTCATTTGCATCAATTTGTTTGATCCGGTAATAATTTGCTGTTGACCTGTTCGGATTTTCATCCGTGAAATTATAGTTTGACAAGATGTTCGAATTTCCTTTTGATTTGATCATCCCGATCGAACTAAAATCAATCGCGTTATCGCTTCGTTCGATCTCAAACCGGGAGTTGTTAATTTCTGAAAAGACGTTCCATTTCAATTGTACCTGTTTCCCGATTTTGACCGCAGAGAATTCCCCGAATGTCACAGGTAACGAACTGCTGTTTGAATTGATGATGAGGAACCGGGAGTAACCTTGCGTGGCTGGTGTTGTCGATGAAATAGTGAAGCTATAGGTAGTTCCGCGGCTCAGCGGTACGGTGTTGCTTAAATAATTATCCCGGAGAAAATAATATTTTCCGTTTTTGGGTAGGGTTGTAAAGTTTAAGGTAAACGTTCCGTTCGAACCGGTCGTGTTCAATCGTAACGTATCATTGGTGGTTAACAGTGGTCTTGAATCAAGCGCATTCAATACGCTATCCGTTCCGTAACTCGAAATATTCACTGTTGGATTCAGCCATTTTTTTGTATCATAGATGTCGTTCAATGCAGTGCCTGAAGGGTTGTAATTCAAAACAAATTCATCCATATTGATCGAATCAAGTTTCATTTGTATGCGCATTTCATCCATATTTGTCTTGAACATTTGGGTTGGAGCGCCCGATGTTTTGAATTGTTCTTTGAACGTGATGGATGGACCGGGGCCGGTTGCTTTCACAAAAAATGCCTGGCCTGCTGCAATGATCCCGTTCATGGTTCCGGAGTTTGCCAATGCATTGAAACTTTTATACGAGTTTGACGTGGCATCAAAAACATAAATGTTCGGATCTATTTTCGAATAATAGGTTCCATTGTAGCCTGAATTTCCCGAGTTCCAGAATGTGTACCAATCGTACCGGGCAGGGTAAGGATTTCCAAGCATATTCCAGCCGTCATCGTTTGATAAACTGTAATTGGTATAGGTTACAGGCATAGTTATATCACCTGAATTTACCGTGCCGGTCAAATTTGATGTTACTGCGTTTTGCGAATTATCAACTCCTGTTAACCTCAATAACGAACTTCGGTCGCCCCGGATGAATACACGATATCCCAAACCCGGTGTGAGTGTCATACCGGTATTGGGTGCTGCAGTCCATCCATTATTTAAATTTCCACCTGCGGTTTCATTGTAATAATAAACCGATGGAGAATTTGTACCCGTTGCATCAAATCCATTGCTGTTCGTGGTTCCTAAAGTTGTTCCTGTTCCAGCCCCGGTTACAAAAAATTCACCCCGCCAATCTTCAAGTGAGGTGTTCGATATGGTGGGCGAAATAAATCTCCATCTTCTTGCCGTTGAAGGCACGTAGCGTTCTGCAATCACATTGCCTGTTATAGAACCTGTACCGGTGATCGCTGCAATTTGCGCTGTACCACCGGCATTTGAAACTAATTTTAAATTTCCTCCTGAAGCGAGAGTTCCGTTGTTCAGGTTTAAAGTTCCGGTTATTTCAAGAGCGTTGCCCAAGGTTACCGTAACCGAATTTCGATTCAAGGTGAACGAATTTAAAGTTCTGGTGGCCGCACTTGTTTGATCAAAATTGATGGTGCCCGCGCTGCCACTTCCGTTTATAATTAAGTTTGAAATTAAAGAACCTTTGAATACACCGCTGCCGGTGATACTTCCTGCTAATGTCAGCGTTTTACCGTTAATATCTAAAATTTGCCCGGAAGTCAAATTCAGTGTATTGATGATTAACAGGTCTGAACTCATTGGACTTGTTCCCAAACCGGAGCCTGTAAGATTATAAAAGTTAGTTGCATTGGTTCCTCCAATGGATTGATTTGTTCCATTGAGTAAAACAGTGGCACCCGTATTCGTGAACCCTGTATTCACTGAATTATTGATCCAGTTGCCTTCTATTTTAATAATACCACCCGATGAATAATTGGTAATGACTCCATTCATTTGGCTGGTGTAATTTCCTGTGCTGCCTTCAATATAAACATTCGAACCATTGGTTAGAACAATATTGGCTCCGTTGTTTATCAGTCCTTGCGCAAAAGTTGCCAGACTTAATACGCACAAAAAAAACAAAAATATTACTTTAGAAATTGTTATTATTTTTTTTCTCATAACTCCCTTTTTATTTTAACAAATGAAAATCACTTTTTACGACAAATGCATCTTCCTTAATGATCTTCTTAAATTTAAAAGTCATTTTGAACCACTTCTTTTTAGATGGGTAAACATTGATTTTATTTTGTGCCGCCTACTCATTAAAATCTTGAAATTACATACCAGTTTATTCCGTCTGATTGAACCGTAATTCCCGTAAAAAAATTATTTGATAATGACTGTAGTGTAAAAGAACCGGCTCCATCTATAGTTTGACTTGAAGTAGTGCTTACCGTAACATTTCTACTGGTGGTTATATCTTTGATCACGTAGATTCTGCCTGTTATACCCACAGCGGTTGGTAGTGTAACAACCATTACTCCACTGGTATAATTGCATAAAATGGTATAATCAGTTGCAGTGATGGCGTAGGTCGCTCCTGTTTGTTTATTCAGGTTTGCTGAAACCGATCCTGCTACCTGTAAAGTGCTGTTTGGAACTGAAGCTCCGTTTCCGATCCCAATATTTCCTGTGCTTTTAATATACATGGCTTCCGAAGAGCCGCCATAAAATTCAATATTTCCTGTTTCCTTGGTAATAAACTGCACGTTATAAGCAGAACCTGTGTTTTCCAATCCCACTGTAAAACCATCGTTGGTCGTAGAACCGGTAAACCCTGTTGACAGTTGCATTAACGGGCGGGCACCAACACCGGTTGACGAATCATGAATATGCATATATGCCCTGGGTGTTGAAATTCCTAAGCCAACATAACCCGTGCTGGTAAGTCTTAAACGTTCATTTGTTGTCGCTGTTCCTCCGGTTAAAAAAATCATATCCCTCGTTGGATTATTATTCACAATATAAAAATCATTTCCCGATGCAAGCGCATAGCAATCGTTTGCTTTGCCTGTTTCTATAGGGTTCCCATTTTGATAAATATAACCCGAACCATTGATGCCGATATCCATAAAATTGGTGGTCTCGGTTCCATTATCAGCGGTGGCAACCATGTCTGACGATGCTTGCGAGCCATTGGAAAGATTCCGGATATTTGTTTGCATATAATTATTGATCGTACCTTTCGCATATAAGGTATTCACAGAAGTTGTGGTACCTACATTCAATAATAATTTCTCAGGAAAGATCGGGTCAAAAGCGGATGAACCAATACCCACATTACCGGCAATGGACACCCTCATTCTTTCTGCATTATTTGTTTTTAACACAAAAGGATTCGCATCAGTTGTCCCGATAAAATTTGTTGTGGAGTCAGTACCTGAATTACCCGTTAATCCCCAGGTGGATCCGTTGTTTGGACCGGCAGTTACCAGTTTTATCCAGCTTGCCGATGTGGTAGTACCGCTGTTATAATAATATCCGACACCACCCGTAAGTGAAGCGTTCGTATTATAAATAAGCAAACTGGTTGCCGGCAGTTTGATCGTGCTTACATCTGTGAGTGATGCCAAACTCACCCGGGGAATCAGAATTCCTTTGGTCGTGCTTGAAATATCGAGCATCGCTGATGTATCGGGGCTGTTGCCGGTTGTGTTAATTCCCACATTTTGGGAAAACAAATTTGTATTGATACTGAGAATGAATAGACAAATAAGGGTGGATAGTTTGTTCGGACTTGTTTGTGTAATTGACATTGATTTGGATTTTAAATTAAGTTAAAGTTTTTATTCGATGATTTTATAATTAAAGGGTCATGGTAGTATAAACATAAAGCATGTTTTACCGGAACCGATTTTCTTTCAATCAGATCGTTTAATAAAGGAAGATGAAACATTCGAAAAAATTGGGAAATTGGGTTGAAAGACTTTTGGCTTTTATTTGCTGCCTTCCAAACTATCATGTCGCTGAACATAAATGATGAAGCGGGAATTTCCCTGGGATTCCGGATCAGAAGATTTCATACTAAAACCATATTTAACGCCTTTGGTTATCAACAAAGTTTTATGAAGGTAATTGTCCTTTAACACGAAAACGGTCTCCGCAAGAGTTGGAAGTTCATTGAAAATCATTTCAAATTGTCCTTCCGATCCCGAAACACCCAGGTTTACAGTATCATTGTTCATTGGAACCGGTCGTGAATCCAATGTATGAAAAATGCCGTCGTTCCCGTAACTTGAGATGTTCACTGTCGGGTTTACCAATTTACTGATATCATATTTATCATCTCCGGTACCTGCACCCGGTTTGAATTTTAAAATAAAATCATCATAATCTGCCGGGCCTGACTGCAAACGAATGACCATCTCATCTGTCGTTTCCGGTTTAACCATCTCCGAAGGAGTGGCTATCGATTTAAATTGTTCCTGAAAAGTGATACCAGGAGAAAGAGAAGTTGCTTTCGCCAGGAAACCCTGTCCTAATTCTATGATTCCATTCGGTAAAGTTCCCGAATGTGCCGCGGCATTGTAACTTTTATACGAATTCGATGTGGCATCCCAACTGTAAATGGTCGGATTGATGTTCGAATAATAAGTACCACTGAATCCAGAGTTGCCTTCATTCCAGAATGCATTCCAGTCATATGGGCAAGGATAAGGATTACCTAATAAGTTCCATCCGTCCTCGGAATTCGAACCGGAGTTGGAATAAGTTACAGGGAGAGAAATGGCGCCCTGGTTAATGGGGCCGCTAAAACTCAAAGTGAAAGAGCTTTGGTTGTTTTTAGTTTCATTCAATAGGCTTTGTGGATTTTTTTCATCCTGGATTGAAACCGAATACCCCTTGCCAACCACCACAACATCGGTTGGTGTTTTTGGCGAATCAAGCATAGCCATAGTACCGGGAAGTTTGCTCCTGTTATTCATACCGGCATTTTGAGCGACCGATTCGGTGATTCCCCAAAATATAAAAAGGAAGGTAAAAAATTTTAAACCAAGAATTAATGTGTTCATGTTCGGAGTTTATTAATTATTTTTTTCATAAATTCATTTACAAAAAACGTTGATTGGTCTTGTTTTTACCTTTCCGAATCTGAATTCTTCTTACGCATGTAAGATTTTTTAAATAATGGTTATTTTTAGCAATAAGATGAATTGCATAGATTTGAAACGCAAAAGATGCTTAAATTAAAGGAAATAGTAGTACAGTTAGATAGTGCAACCTACTCAGGTATAGAAGAATTACTTTCAGAAAACAAAGCCGATAATTTTACCTTTCTTCTTCAATCGTATAGAAAAGAAAATATTTCTGACCGAAAAATCGCCACGCATCTAGGGATCAATTCGAATTCATTTTATGTACTGAAATCAAGGCTGTACAGCAAAATACAGGATTACCTGTCAGCGGGTATTTTCACCAGCGAAGAGGCCATTTTAAAACAATTACTTGATGTGCCCCAGGTTTGTTTCAATAGCCCCCGCGAAATTGCCATCGCATTTTTAAATAAATTAGAAACAGAACTTCTTCGGTTTGACATGCACAATGAATTACTAATCATTTACAGCGCTTTGAAAAAAATGCACCTGCACACCGATAAGTA
>JBIOHI010000059.1:0-10317 GCA_044448845.1 Bacteroidia bacterium | reverse complement strand
ATACGCACCATGGCAAAGGCATTTTACACCACGAAAAAAACAAGTCATTACGGACTCGCATTCGATTTTTATTCGCACTTCACCTCTCCCATCCGCAGGTATCCCGACCTCCTTGCTCACCGTTTGCTTTTTGATTACCTGAATAAATCGAAACCAAATGCCAACTCCGAAACTTTCGAAGAAATGTGCAAACATTCTTCGGAGATGGAAGTGAAAGCTGCCGAAGCCGAACGCGCCTCGGTGCGTTACAAGCAGGTGGAATACATCAAAGAATTCATAGGACATGAATTCCAGGGAATCATTTCAGGTGTTACCGAGTGGGGAATGTTTGTCGAGATCACCGAATACAAATGTGAAGGTTTGATCCGCTTATCAAATCTTGCCGATGATTTTTATGAATACGATGAATACAATCTCTGCATTATCGGAAGGCGAACCCGGAAAAAATACCAGCTTGGGGATATCGTGGAAGTGATCGTAAAAAATGCGGATATCGTGAAGAGGCAGGTGGACCTGGACATTGTGGGGAATGTGATCGTATCAAGAAATTTGAAAAAACCGGACCGAAACCGCAAAGACCGGAGAAGGAACGAAAAGAAAAACAAAAAAGATAAGCATCACTCAGGCTCACATCACAAAAAAGGAAGAAAATAATTTCCTTTTCTATTTGACAATTTTCACCCTGAACTCCACGCGCCTGTTTTTGGCTCGCCCTTCAGGTGTTTCAGTTTTGTCAACAGGCTGATCCTGTCCATACCCGCAAGCTTCAAGCCGTTCGGCTGCAACTCCATGCTTTATTAAATATTCCCGAACAGAATTCGCACGATTAAAAGATAAGATGAGATTTTTATATGAACTCCCAGTTTGGTCGGCATGCCCATTGATGATCAAATGGTATGTTGGATTTTCCTTACAAACACTTACCACATAATCAAGCAGCGGATATGCTTCGATTGGTATCATTGATTGAGTCGGCTCGAATTGAATTCCCGGAATTACCATATCATACAACAATCCTGGAATTGCTGCATTATTATTCGTGTTCTGAATTTCTTTTGTTTCAGGACAACCGTTTTTTGAAACCGGCCCCGGATTATGTGGACATGAATCCAATTGATCGGGCACACCATCTCCATCTGTATCCGGGCAACCGTGAAATGTCGCAAGGCCCCAAACATTTGGGCAACTATCCTGGAAATCGGGAATTCCATCCCAATCTTTATCCGGGCATCCACGCGCCTGAACCGTTCCGGGGATGTCGGGACAAAGATCGAACTTGTCTATAATTCCATCGCTGTCGCGGTCCATCACATTAACCGTTCTCATCGATCTCGGTGCTATGGAAATATCTTCTTTTCCAATATAAAAGGCCGACTCTTTGGGTTTTGAACCGAAATTAAATGAAACACCAAGCGTGTGCAGCAGGTATCCATCGTTATTCTGACTGACGTACCCGTCTCTCCCATCGTGATCGGTGTAAACGAAAACGGACTGTTCGTAAAGATTTAAATTTTCAGTCAGCCTGAAATTAATATGCCATCCGGTGGCGACAGTCAAATCTTTGGCAGTCCACACACCTACTTGCCCTCCAGAAGTTTGAACATTTACTACGTTATAAATATGATTTCCTGTAAGCCATGAAATACCAACACCCAAAAGGAAGGATAATTGCAAACGGGAATTTTCTTTGAAGATATACCCGTTACTCAATTTGTATTTCAGATAAATACTTCCGTCCGTGTGTTGGCCATAAAAACGACCGTGAAATTTTCCATTATAATAGCCGAAGGAATCATCATCTGCCAGGTAACCTAATTCGCCAATATTGAAATTGCCAAGAAGGTCAAACGACTTGTTTCCATAATATGCTACAGATACTCCGCCAAAACCGTAGAAAGGTTTTGTCCAGTCAAATGAAGCATTGCCAATGTCACCGTCAAATTCGGATTTACCGTAATGAAGTCCGATATTCCAAGGATTCTGGCTGGTTTGAGCACTCGGCAGAAGAGGTAAACAAAAGAAAATAAGGATCAAACTTTTCTTCGACATGGTGGGCAAATGTATAGTTTATTCAGGTGACTACAATGATTAGAGGATGGCTGTAACAGGTGTTTTTTTAGATTTAGAAACCTTCAGCTACCTAGATTCCCAATTAATTGAACAGCAAAATAATAACACTTAGTCAGGTAAAGAATAGATGTTTTGAAAGAAAATAATTATAGTTGCAATTCAAGAAAAAAAACAGAAACCTTATATTTGGCAAAATTTAAATGAAATCACTTATCAAAATATTAATTCCCGGCATTTTATTTTTTTTTACTCTTAGCGTATCAGGCCAGAATAGCAAAGGCAAAGTAAGGGCAGGTTACGATGTGATTCATCCCTACAAGGGAAATCCTAAGATCGCAAAAGTGGAGAAAGACGGCAAACAAGGATTCATACGTGAAGACGGATCGGAGATCGTTCCTTGCAAATACGACAATATTTATCCCTGGGAAAAAGGCAGGGCGAAAGTGGAGATCAAGGGCAAGTACGGATACATCAAAAGAGAAGACGGGGAAGAATACATCCCTGTTAAATATGATTTCATCGGACCTTTCATCAACGGGCTGGCTATTGTTGCTCTTAACGGAAGACGCGGACTGATAAACGAGGAAGGCCAGGAAGTGGTTACACTCGACAACAAATAGTTTACAGTTTCTATTTTATTCTTCATTCTCTCTGATAACAAAACAACTTCACAATAAGCTATAAACTGGTATTTTATTAATGGTACGGCAACTGCGAAAAATTCGGCATAACCATTGTGTAATTATTAAATAGTTCAGACTATTTTATAATTACAATTGGTATAATAAAATTATTGAAAGATTGAAAATTAATTCCGTTCATCACTCCCGAAAAATTACTTATTGCTGAAACTTTTCGCCTCAGAAAAAAGAATTATTCCCTTACGAGTTTTTTAGTTACCGAGCCTTGCGGGGTAATTGCTTTGATAAAATAATATCCTTTATTGAGATCGGCAATGTCAACTGTAAATTGGTTATTGTTAATGGAAGAACTGATCTGCTTAACAAGTTTCCCTTCAATTGAAAATATCTCCACGTTGCATGAAGTTGCTTTATCAAATACAACAGTCAATTCACTTTGCGCAGCAGGATTAGGGAAAATGCGGAAATTGGAATTGGGTAAAACTTCCTCAACCCCGATCACAGTGCCGGTAAATGCAAGGTTATCTACATACAAATAACTTCCGTTTGAAGGGGTTGGTCCGCTTGCCGATAGAATGATCATGGCGCTGTCGGGAGTTGCTCCACTCACGTAATTAAGTGTGACAGTGAAAGCCGCCCAACTCATTGCCATACCGGTTAAATTTTTAATGGCTGATGCAATGGTATCCCTGTTGCCATTAGTTGTATTCCATTTTGTAAGGTACACTGCTATAAAGCCAACATCGCTTGCCGATGCTCCGTACATGTATTGCCAGTTTCCTGTTAAGGTCTGAGGGCGTTGCGTGGAAGCAAACCCGCTTTTGGGTCTGCATGAAACGTAATCTATGGTTCCGCACACTGCAATTCCGGGCACCACACCAAAACCTGTAACTGTTTTTGAAACTAACTTTAAGTACGATGCGCCGGGATCTCCGGGAGTTCCCTTCGTACACGTGTAAACACTCATTGAAGATGTCAGTGCATTAGGATTATCCCATCCGTCAGGATTGCTGTAACCTCCAACGGTTGTCCAGTTTTCAAATCCGCTGTTTGGTATTTGTGCAGGCGCTGATAAAGAAATCAATGCACTCGTAACGATTGTAAATATCTTAGCTTTCATTTTCTTTGGGTTAGTATTCAAAATTATTGTTTTTGAGGAAATTAACAATGACCTTTTAAATTCACTTAAAGTAATGAAACGGTGTTTATCATCCCGGATTTTTAAATGATTTCATCAAAAGGCATCTTATTATAAGAGAAGCCGATTTAATAGTTGTAGGAAGAAGAAATGAAATTGCAGTTTTTGTGTCCGATCATTTGAAAATCGAATCCGGTTTCGGTTTCTCTGATTCCTCTGCTTTCTCCGCTTTCTTCCATAAATTTTTCATGGGCATGAAGCGGTAAGACAACCCTGTTGTTATTAAATACTTTGAACCGATTTGCAAACCATTCATATACTGGTAAAGCGGAAGATCGCACATCGAATAAAGGGTGAATGATTTAAAGTTGTAACTGAGTTGAGGCACAAATGAGATTTTTTTACTTCCGGTGGATGCGGGATCAACATTCATCAGGGAAGGTATGGCATCCGGCACAAGTTGTAAAGGACCGATCCATTCTCCTTTTAACTGCAAGGTCACTCCAAGCTTCTTGAAAAATGTTTTACCTGCAAATAAACCGACACTCGTATAATCGCCAAATTTCTCTCCCAGCGAATTCCATCCTTTTCTTATATATAAAGCGTTGGCGAAGACTTTGAATTTTGCGTGCTTGAATTCATTCAACGCAAACCCGTAAAAGATAAAATCATAAGCTCCCGTTGACGGCTGAACGGTTGGAGGCATAAGCAATGATATCTTTAGCGGAATGCTCGGATCATTAAAAGTGACGATAGAATCATAATATTTTCCTATAGGAATTTTTAAACCTACACCTAACGTTACCTCCGTGTGAAAATCTTCATTGGTGTGGTTGAAGACATCATAGCGCGGAAAAATGATCAGGTCTGATACTCCAGAGGACTTTTTAGTATTGTCAATTACATAAGGATCATCAGGATGCAATCCAACCAACGTTTTATCAAAAAAATAACCGCCTTCTATCGACAAAGATAATTTTTCGGTGATTCCATAACCTATTCTAAGATAAAGGTAATTGCTGCTTAAACTTTTTAAAAGAGAAGCGGTGTCCTTATCACCCGAATAAAATTTATCGGAGTTTGCATATTGGTAATTCGCTCCCAGTTCCACCTGCCCTTTCAATAGAACTCCCTGCGAAGCTCCACCGGCAATAGGACTGCCACTGCCACCCGAGCAACATCCCTGGGAAAAAGTAGATTTTGAAATAAGGAAACTGAATGAAAGCAGGATCAGGTAACGCATTGCTCCGACAGAGAAAAATTATCGTGTTACAGAGAATCGAATGATCTGGGAAAATTCCCCGGCATTTAATTTAAGAAAATAGATTCCGTTGTTTAAAGTTTCCGTTTCAATGACCGGTTGGTGATTTCCGGAAGTTTGTTTTCCCAACGGGATGCTTTTTATTTTTGAACCGAGAAGATCAAAAATGTCAATAGTTACATCCGTAGTTTGATTGAGGAAAAAATTAACCGACACTTTTTCACTGGCAGGATTCGGATAAACGGATAACTGAAAATTTGTTTGCTTTTCTTCGTTCACCCCTGAAGTTATGATCGCCTGGTCGATAGCCGCTGTGAGATTGGCCGATGTTAAACTATTGTCCTGCCTGAAAGCCACCGCATGATTACCCCCGCTGAACACCATGATACTTGGCATGGCGGGAGCGTAATAAGAAGTATTGTAAACCGAGGTGGTTGAGAATTTAGTGACACTTCCTAATCCGTAAGTATTTGCCCATGGAGTCAGTTGACCGGCAGAAGTACAATTATTATTTCCGTCAACAAGGTAGAACAATACTTTACCCGGCTTGGATGTAGCATAATTTTTTACCACATTAAATGCCGACACGGATGGAGCAACACAAGAACCGCATGGATGAACCATTGCCACTACGATCACTTTGCCGGCATTCAGTTCCGTGAAAAGATTGTGAGAAGTTCCGCTGCAATCCGTTGCCGTAAAATCCGTTGCCGTTGTTTGTGCTCCCACAAAATAACCAACGAACATTGATGCAAGAATTATTAGTATATTTTTTTTCATATAAAGCGATTTTTCAGTCCTTAAATTAGTCATTCAAAAATAACCAATTTGATCAGAATAACAAGAAAGTGGGTGGTTTTTGATAATTACGACTTTGCCCGCTTATACTGGCAGCATTTCGAAAGCTTGCCGTAAGCCTCGTCCTTTGCCTTGATCTCATCTGTGTCGTAGCCTTCATCAGCGATCTTTTGCTTGATCTGGGTAAGCGTTATCTTTGCCGGGTCATAAGTCACCGTGAGAATTTTTGTGTCATCGTTCCAGCTTCTTTTTAAAACTCCGTCTTTCTTTTTCAAAGCACCTTCAATACGGTCCTGGCACATTTCACAGTTGCCATACACTTTGAAGGATTCGGTTTTTGTTGCCGGAGTTTGCGCTACAGAATTTTTGTTTGCAAAAACAAAACTGATGATAAGCGCAAGCGAAAATAATCTGATCGTGTTTTTCATAACTTATTTATTTAACCATTTTTTCCATTGATCTTTTATAATCCATTCCGAGGTCGGTATCCGTATCGGTAAAGAGGTTTGCCAGCTTTACAAGTTCATCCTTAGTGAACATCGCAAGTGCCGATTGAAAAACTTCCTGGTCTTCCACGGCAATGTGATCGAGCAGGGCGTTGTAATATTTTTCGTATTCGCGGAACGACTTTTCATATTTTCCATCATCGATGAGCGATTCAATATCGGAGAGCATATCACGGAAGTCGGCATGATTGTCGTACATCTCTTTCAGCACGCCATCGCCCATTTCTTCTTTCTTTCTTTTCATCTGGATGAATAAAATCCTTTCTTCTTTCTGGTGATGAAAATTATCGGCATAATTCCGGAAGAAGCCGATGTAATTGCGCATCTCCGCATTGTATTTATCGGGATCGGCCTGGATCAGTTTTTTCAATCCCAAAACATTTTCAAGTGCTTTAGTGATGATCTGGTGTTCCTGCATCAGCAGGTCAATAGGGTTTTCCATGGGGTTGGGTTTTTATTAATTTAAAATTTCCCAGGTCTTGTCGCCTGATAAAATTTTATTCAAAGATAACACTCCTTTTTTATTTGCCACCTGCTGAATCTGCAGTGCCATGCTTTCTTCATATACCGGGCGGCCTTCCGTGTAGATCACACCGAACGGGCGAGGGAAACTGACCCCGTTGAACGTTGAATCAAAAAACCGCGCAATGATGTTGGCTTTGGTCTTATCCGTTTCGTCATGTATCCAGAGATCATTCATCGAATTTCCGTTCTCATTCAGGTTCACATTCACAGGGTTGTGCCCGTCTAATTTTATTCCGTACTCATTATTATTTCCAAACACAAGCGGTTTACCATGTTCGAGCCAGATGGCATCTTCTTTTTTTGTTTCCTTATCGGAGAACGGGAAGAAAGCTCCGTCATTGAACACCGGGCAGTTCTGATACACTTCCACAAACGAAGTTCCCTTGTGTTCGTGAGCACGCCTGATCATCGCCTGCATGTGTTTGGGATCGCGATCGAGTGTGCGCGCCACGAAAGTTGCTTTCGCGCCAAGCGCCAATTCTGCCGGGTTAAAAGGTTCTTCGATCGAACCGTACGGTGTTGTTTTGGTTACTTTTCCTTTTTCGGAGGTTGGTGAATATTGTCCTTTTGTTAAGCTGTAAATTTGGTTGTTGAACATCAGATAATTGATGTCGAAATTTTTCCGCATCAAATGAATGAAATGATTTCCACCGATGGAAAGCGCATCACCGTCACCCGACACTACCCAAACACTCAACTCCGGGTTCGCTGCTTTCACGCCTGACGCGATCGCCCCGGCACGCCCGTGAATACTGTGCATTCCGTAAGTGTCCATGTAATACGTGAAACGCGAAGAACAACCGATTCCTGAAATAAAAACAAAATTTTCTTTGGCAATTCCAAGGTCGGGAAAAACCGTTTGCACCTGTTTTAAAATGGAATAATCCCCGCAACCCGGGCACCATTTCACTTCCATTTCGGAAGCAAAATCTTTAGGGACAAATTTAGTTTTCTGATCAACTGTTAATGCTTCCACTTCTTATGAATTTAAGGTCTCAATAATTTTATTTCTCAGTTCGGCAACGGTGAACGGTAATCCCTGCACTTTTGAAAAACCGATTGCAGGAACCAAATATTTCGCACGTATCAATTGCAACAACTGCCCGCGGTTCATTTCCGGGATCAGAACTTTTTCGTATCCGTGCAACAACTCACCGAGATTTTTCGGGAACGGATTGATGTATTTCAAATGCACGTGAGCAATGTCAAATCCTTCGGCATGCATTTCACTCAACGTGGTTTTGATCGCTCCGTAAGTGGAACCCCAGCCGAGCACCACTAATTTTCCTGTGGTGTTTCCGCTGTCGGGTTTGATCAATGGAATATCGTCTTCAATTTTCCGGATCTTCTCTTCACGGAGTATGACCATCAACTCGTGATTCTTCGGATCGTACGAAACATTTCCCGTTTCGTTCTGTTTTTCCAAACCACCGATGCGGTGTTCCAGTCCGGGTGTTCCCGGCTTTATCCAGGGACGAACTAAATATTCATTTCGTTTGTATGGTAACAGATCACCGGCTGCCGAATCAGGTTTTGTTTTGAATTCCACTTTTATTTTCGGAAGCTTTTCTGCTTCAGGGAAACGCCACGGCTCCGAACCGTTGGCAATGTATCCGTCACTTAAAAAAATAACCGGTGTCATGTGTTCGACAGCGATGCGACACGCTTCAAAAACCGAATCGAAACAATCGGAAGGCGATGATGCGGCAATGACAGGAACCGGTGCTTCACCATGTCGTCCGTGCATCGCCATCAGCAAATCTGCTTGTTCAGTTTTCGTTGGCAAACCGGTGGAAGGTCCTCCGCGCTGCACATTCACGATCACCAAAGGAATTTCGAGCATGGTTGCTAAACCGATGGCTTCGGTCTTAAGTGCCATCCCCGGACCTGAGGTTGTTGTTGCCGCAAGATTTCCCGCGTAACTCGCCCCGATGCTTGAACAGACTCCTGCAATTTCATCTTCCGCCTGGAAAGTTTTCACCCCGTTGGCTTTGTATTTTGATAATTCATGAAGGATATCTGTTGCCGGTGTTATCGGGTATGAACCGAGGAATAATGGCAAACCTGATTTCTCGGAAGCTGCTAATAAACCAATGGCAGTCGCGTGATTCCCGGTGATGCTGCGGTAAATTCCTGCAGGCAGTTTTGCGGCAGCCACTTTGAAACGCGTGTTGAACATTTCGGTATTCTCGCAGTAATTCCACCCGGCTTTTAAGGTTAAAATATTCGCATTTGCGATCTCGGGTTTCTTCGCAAATTTTTCATTGATGAACTGCAGCGTATGGTCAAGCGGTTTTTCGAACAGCCAGAACAGCAAACCTAACACGAACATATTCTTTGAACGTTCAATCTCTTTATTTCCGAGGCCGGTTCCACTCAGGCATTCCTTCGTAAGCTTGGTCACGTCCACCGCGTACAAAATATAATTGTCGAGCGAATGATCTTCGAGCGGATTTTCTCCATCGGGGTAATTGGCGAGGTTCAGGTTCTTTTTGTCGAAGCCCGAAGCGTTCGCAATGATCATTCCCCCGTGTTTTAACCGCGGAAGATCGACCTTTAATGCAGCTGCATTCATGGCAATGATCACATCATACTCATCTCCGGCAGTGTAAACCGCGCGGCTTCCGAAATGAACCTGGAACCCGGATACACCGGCAATGGTCCCAATAGGAGCGCGTATCTCCGAAGGGTAATCGGGGAATGTGCTCAGGTCGTTTCCCAACGAAGCGGCTGTATCGGAGAACTGCATGCCGGTAAGTTGCATGCCATCTCCCGAATCGCCCGAAAAGCGCACCACGATGTGATCCACTTCCTTCTCCACGGTATTTTTATCCACCGTTTTTTCTACAGTATTCATTAAAAATTATTAAGCGTGTAAAGTTTCTTTCTTCTTCAACAGGTCTTCCTTCGGCTCTACGTGATCCGGATCGGGAACGCAGCAATCAACCGGGCAAACCGAAGCGCACTGGGGTTCCTCGTGGAATCCTTCGCACTCGGTGCATTTGTCGGTAACGATGTAATAAAAGTCGTTGGAAAGAGGTGCCTGTGCATCGTCTGCTCCGGCAGTAAGCCCGCTTTTACCGGTGAAACTTCCCTTCACGGTGGTTCCATCGGAGAAGCGCCATTCGGCTCCGCCTTCGTAAATTGCGTTGTTCGGACATTCCGGTTCGCATGCACCGCAGTTGATGCATTCATCAGTGATTTTAATTGCCATAATTAATTGGTTTTTTTAACGGGTATAAGTTTGAAATTTCAGGACGTAAAACAAGGTTTTGAACCGAAATTATACTATGACAGAAATCATTTTTTAAAAAGTGGGGGTAAAAATTAAATTCACGGGGTGGAAATGGGTTGGATTTCGGGGAAACGGGGATTAGT
>JBIOHI010000058.1:0-10355 GCA_044448845.1 Bacteroidia bacterium | reverse complement strand
ATTTGGATGAGGGGCATAAAATTCGGGACTCGACAATGGAATTTTCGACTGGTATAAGTAATCCAGGCAGTCGGGATAATGAGGCCATTCGGGCGGATCGTTGGAGGGCAAAGTCAACTGCAGCGTGAGTGTCACTGCAAAAAAAACAACATTCAGAATTGCTGGAATTTTATTTTTTTTCATTTTGCGAACCTGTTTTTTGCCTGTTAAAATACATCCTCTTCTGTTTTTAAAAGTGTATCAGCCGGAATTAATCCGGATTTAAAAATAAAACTTTTTGCCGGACCTGCAATTTTTACCGGATGACCCAGTCCGAATGTGTCCGTTGGAAATATCAGGTTTCTCCGGAGCATCACGTTGCTGAGAAAAGTTTTTTGTTCGAGTGAAAAATCCCGTTCGTTTCCTGCCTTGTCGAACCGCCACATGAAGCCTTTCGGCCGCGGAATAATGGATGAAAGAAATAAACATTCGTTCAAAGTCAGGGCCGAAGGTTTTTTCTTAAAATAAAACTGAGAAGCTTCGCCTATCCCGTAAACATCTGGCCCCCACTCGATGATGTTGAGATATACTTCGAACATCCGTTCTTTGGAAACGAGGCGATTGTTTTCGAGAATATATACCAGCAAAATTTCTTCCATCTTTCTCGACAACGTTTTTTCCCGGGTGAGAAAAACATTCTTCACGAGTTGCATGCTGATGGTACTTGCACCGCGGGCAAATTTCCGGGTCTGGATATCCTTGACGATCGATTGCCTGAAGGCTTCTTCGATAAAACCCCTATGCTGAAAGAAAGATGGATCCTCGGAAGTGAGCACGCATTTTTGAAGAAAAGGAGATATCTTTTCGAGCGAAGTATAATAAGGATTTTCAGCACTCACATTGATCGGCCGCATAGGTTTTCCCTTTTCATAAGGCACATATACAAAATCCTCGTTGAGTTTGCCAAGGTTGGCCTCACCGAATTTGTTTATTTTCAAATTTTCTTTTTTGAGGATCACCTCAAACTTCACATTATCCGGGTGATTCACGTTGTATTCAAAATCGAGGGAATAGGTAAAATTTCCGGTAGCTTCCATTCCTTTTAAATGGGAGAACAAACCTTCGGGAAGATCATCCAGAAAATCCTGTGCTTTTGTTTTTTCTATTTTTATCGATGCCGAGTAAACCGTATCAGGCTGACTTTGGAATTTGAAAAAAGGATGAAAGTGAATTCGCTGCAACGAAACCGATGAATTGCTGTCGAGAGAAAAATAATTTTCACCGATGCGGAAGTCGTAATCAAATTTCAATTGCCCGATGCGCACATCTTTTCCCGAAATTTTCGAATGGTTGATGAAAAGATCGGAAACCGAAGCAACACCTTTTATTTCGAGTTCACCGTTATTCAATTCCATTTTTTCCAGTTTCAATTCCACGGAATCAAAACCGGTGACTACATGAAAACGCTCATCAATGTAGGGGATACGGATGTCACCTCCCTCAGGATTATAAAAAATGAGCTTCGCAGATCTGTCTTTGGAAGCAGCCGTTCCCGAAATATTCCATCGCTGGCTGAATAGTTTTGAACTCACCTTTGTTTCCGCAATAAAATTCCGGTCGTGCCATTCCAGTTTCACCAGGTTGAACAACTCATTGCGGTCTTCATCCCTGATCCGCACTTCTATATTTTCTACAGAAACCTCTTCAGGAATTTGCGCAAATATTTTTGAAAACAACTTGTATCCGGACTCCGCGTAATTCACGGTAGAAGCTTTCATTTCGGATGTTTCATCAGTGGAATCCGTTTTCACCCGGTGAAGAAATGTTTCGAAATTCCTGACATTTTCTTTTTTCACCAGGTTCACAAATCCGTTCTCTACAAATAATTCTTTGATACGAAAACGAAACAACAAAGCCTGGAGAATGCGAACTTTGCAACTCAACTTTCCGATTGAAGCCAGCGTGTCTTTTGATTCGGGGATAATGGAAACATTTTTCAACTCCACTCCGGATATCCCTTTGAATGACGTTGACTCTACGTGAAAAGCGCAATGATAGTTCTTGCTGAATTTTTCCGAGATCTTTTCAAGCGCTTTGTTCAGTAAAAAATTCCGCATCAAAAAAAATGAAAGCAAAACGATCAATAAAAAAACACCGGCATACTTCGCCAGTGTCTTCAAATTCATTTTGTATTTCGCCAGAATTATTTTCAATGCACAAGTTTCATCACACCGTCATGATCTCTTTTTCCTTGGCATGCGTGAGGTCATCAATTTTTTTGATACAGGCATCCACTAATTTCTGAATAGTAATTTCCGTTGACTTCTCTTCATCTTCCGGCAACCCTTCCTTCAATAATTTCTTCACGGATTCGTTCACTTCCTTTCGAACCGTTCTCACGGCAACTTTCGCGTGTTCGGCTTCGGCTTTCACTTTCTTAACAATTTCTTTCCTTCGTTCTTCGGTGAGAGCGGGAATGGAAATGCGTACTAAAGTTCCGTCATTGGTAGGGTTGAAACCGAGGTTGGCTTTGGTGATCCCGCGTTCAATTTCCTGCAACATGGATTTTTCCCACGGCTGAACAGTGATCGTTTTCGGATCGGGAGTGGAAATATTTCCCACCTGGCTGATGGGAACAAGGTTTCCGTAATAATCTACTTTCACGGCATCGAGCATGCTCACATTGGCACGCCCGGCACGGATCTTCGCGAATTCATGCGTGGCATGTTCAACCGCTTTATCCAAGCCGGTCTTCAAATGATCCATAACGGGATTTAATCTGGGGTCGCTCATAATGATAGGTATTTTTGTGGCTCGAAATTACAGAAAAACGGACAAAAACAAATTTGCTGAACTATTAATGGTATTTATATATCACCGACCCGAATGTCTTTTTATTTCTTGTCCATTTAAATTTAAATAATCCTGAAAGGATTAAACCTGCATAACCCCCGATGAAATCGGGGAAAAACAGCAAAAATATATTGAACCCCGAAGGGGTTCAACGCGCATCGGGTGAACTTGTAACCCTCCGATTTCATCGGGGGTTACTAATATTCAAACCCTTCGGGTTTAAAAAATGATTCAATAGCAAAAGCAATCAATTTTCTTGCTTTGCCAATCAATATAACTGCAAGATCAGGTAGCTATAAATACTTATTTACAAAGGCCTTTAGCCCAAAGTTTTTTTATCACTGACCTGATAACTTTTTGTTTCGTATCCATTTAAATTTAAATAATCCTGAAAGGATTAAACCTGCATAACCCCCGATGAAATCGGGGAAAAACAGCAAAGATATATTGAACCCTGAAGGGGTTCAACGTGACCAGACAAACACTTGTAATCCCCGATTTCATCGGGGGTTACTAATATTCAAACCCTTCGGGTTTAAAAAATGATTCTGTTGTAAAAGTAAATTACTTTTTTTTTGCAAGACCATTTGACTGCAAATCGAGTTGCACAATTGTAAAAAACTCAACTCACCAACGTTCCTACTTTTTCTCCAAGGCACACACGAAGAAAATTATTTTCCTTGTTCATGTCGAAAACAACCAGCGGCAATTTATTTTCCTGGCAAAGTGTGATGGCTGTCAGATCCATCACGTGCAGGCCTTTTTCATACACTTCGTGGTAAGAAATCTTTTCATAGCGTTTGGCGCCTTTGTCTTTTTCGGGATCGCTCGAATAAATTCCATCCACACGTGTTCCTTTCAAAACAAGGTCGGCTTCGATCTCCACTGCACGAAGCGAAGCTGCTGTATCTGTTGTGAAATAAGGATTGCCGGTTCCTGCACCGAATATCACCACGCGGCCTTTTTCCAAATGCCGGATAGCACGCCTGCGGATAAAGGGTTCACACAATTCTTCCATTTTGATGGCCGAAAGCAACCGCGTTTTTATTCCCTGCCTTTCCACCGCACCCTGCAAAGCCATCGCGTTGATGACCGTGGCGAGCATTCCCATGTAATCTCCCTGTGCACGGTCGATGATCCCATCGGTGACGCCCTGAACCCCGCGAAAAATATTTCCCCCGCCAATGACGATCGCTACTTGCACACCGGCATCCGTCACGGCTTTAATTTCGCGCGAATACTGATCCAGGATCTTCGCGTCAATGCCATATGCCTGACTCCCCAATAAGGCTTCTCCGCTGAGTTTGAGAAGTACACGGTTATATTTCATGTGATTTTTATTTTATTCTCCGTACAAGTATAAAATAAAAAGAGACGGTGTCAAAAAAAATGAATCCACGAAAGTGTTCCAAAAATTCAATGTCACTGAATTGTGTTGATATTTCGGTTTTCATATCTTCAGAAATCAATGGCTAATTCACTTCATTTGCCGTAATAAAATCAATGTGAAAAAAATCTTCTCCGTTTTATTCATCCTCTCTTCAAATCCGCTTTTTTCGCAGGTGGAAAAGATCAACTGGGAAAAATCCAATGCCTGGGTTGATTCGGTTTACAACTCGATGAGCGATGACGACCATATCACTCAATTGATGATGCTTGGCGCATGGGCCAGCAAGGATTCGACTCATTACAAATACATCGAAAAAAATATACGTGAGAATAAAATCGGAGGATTAATTTTCTTCAAAGGAACACCAACGAAACAGGCGTTGCTCACCAATTATTTTCAATCCATTTCCACTATTCCGCTAATCATCGGAATTGATGGTGAATGGGGGCTTTCCATGCGGCTCGACAGCACACCGGTATTTCCGAAGCAAATGGTTTTGGGCGGATGCAGGAATGAAGAAGTCACTTACGAAATGGGAAGAAGCATTGGGAGGCAGTGCCGAAGAATAGGTATCCATTTCAATTTCGCACCCGATGTGGATGTGAACAACAATCCGAATAACCCCGTGATCAACGACCGGTCTTTCGGTGAAAACAAATACCTTGTTGCTAAGCTCGGGGCAGCTTACGCCAAAGGTTTGCAGGACGAACGGGTGATTGCCTGCGCGAAACATTTTCCCGGCCATGGTGATGTGGAATCCGATTCGCATTACACCTTGCCGGTGGTGAAAGCGAATCGTGCCAGACTCGATTCACTCGAACTTTTTCCGTTTAAGGAACTGATCAAAAAAGGTGTGATGAGCGTGATGATCGCACACCTGAATGTTCCCGTACTCGACAGTCTGAAAAATTATCCGTCTTCCCTTTCGCGGCCCGTGGTGAGTGGTTTATTAAAAAATGAATTGGGTTTCAACGGACTCGTGATCACTGATGCGTTGAACATGAAAGGCGTAACTGATTTTTACGGACCCGGTGAAGTGGTTGCCAGGGCGCTTGCAGCCGGCAACGATATTTTGCTTTGCGTGGAAGATGTGCCGCTGGCATTGGCAAAGATCAAAGAATATATTTCAAAGGGATTTATTTCTCCGCAACAGGTTGAAGCAAGTTGCAAAAAAATGCTGAAGGCAAAATACTGGCTCGGTTTGAATCATTACAAACCTATTGAGATCTATCACCTGAATGAGGATCTGAATTGCTGCGCCAACCAGGTGATGGTGAAAAAAATTTTGAAGCAGGGGATTATCCTGGCAAAAAATGAAGAAAAAATGATCCCGTTGCAAAATCCCGAATTGTATCATATCGCGGTGGTATGCCTTGGTACGAGCCAGTTCTCAGCGTTCCAGGAAATGTGCACCAATTATATCAAAGCCGATTATTTCTGTATTGATAAAAATGAAAGTGATGGAATGTACGATTCGCTTGCAAAGGTTTTGGATACTTACAACTTGTTGATCCTTTCCATTGAGAACACGAGCAGGTTCCTTCAAAAAAAATACGGGCTCAGTGCGCCCGAAGTGGATTTTATCAACCGCATCACCGCGATCAAAAAAAATATTTTCGTGTGTAACGGAAATCCTTACCTGCTACGGAGTTTTACTAATTTAAAAAATGTGATCGTAAGTTATGAGGATGCAGATATCAATAATTTGGTGGCTGCTGAAGTTTTATTCGGAACGGTGCAAGCCGCGGGAACCATGCCGGTAACGGTAAATGAAACTTACCCCCTGGGTTGCAGTGAGACCACCGAGCTCATCGATCGCTTTGAATACATCATCCCCGAAGAAAAAAATATCGACAGCGAACCTTTGGGCAGAATTGATACCATCGTGAATGATGCCATCACTAAAGGTGCGATGCCCGGATGTCAGGTGCTGGTGGCTAAGAATGGAAAAGTGATCTACAATAAATCGTTTGGTTCACATAATTATGATGGTGCCAACCCGGTAAAAAATTATCACCTTTACGACCTGGCTTCGCTTACCAAAATGCTGGCCACCACGCTTGCCATCATGCATCTGTACGATGAAAAAAAGATCTCACCCGATGATCACCTCGGTGAATTTCTCCCGTGGTTGAGAGGTACCAATAAAGAATTTATCACCATTCGCAATGTGATGCTTCACCAGGCAGGACTTGTACCTTTCATTCCATTTTATAAAACCACTTTGGTGAATGGAAAACCAAATCCCATTATTTACGCGGAAGAACGCGACTCGGATTTTTGCATTCCGGTTGCGCAAAATCTGTTCATGAATAAAAATTATGAACCGGTCATTTGGAAAACCATTGCAGAAAGCGAGATCAGAACTCCCGGTGACTACGTTTACTCCGACCTTGGTTTCATGATGCTGCGAAAAGTAGTGGAGCAAATTTCGAAAACGGATTTTGAAACATACCTGAACCAAAATATTTACATTCCGCTGAATCTTGGCAGTCTGCAATTTAATCCCAACGGAAAAATGAATCCTGATTGGATTGTACCCACCGAACTGGATACTTTTTTCCGCTGGCAGCAATTAGACGGAACGGTTCACGATCCTGCTGCGGCCATGCTGGGCGGAGTGAGCGGGCATGCCGGTTTGTTCTCCAACGCCAATGATGTGGCGGTGATCATGCAAATGCTTTTGAACGGAGGAACTTACGGGGGAAAAAGAATTTTACAGGAATCAACGGTTAAAGAATTCACCTCGCGTCAAAATCCGGTCATCAAAAAATTAACAAAAAAGCAGGAGAAGGAGCAGAAGAAAAATCCGTATTCAAACCGCAGGGGCTTGGGATTTGATAAACCCGAAACCGATCCGAAAAAACAAACACCCACCAGCAGGGCCATGTCCCCATTGTCCTTCGGGCATACCGGTTTTACTGGCACCTGCGCCTGGGCTGATCCTAAAAATAATTTGATTTATGTATTCCTTTCAAACCGGGTGAACCCGACTGCTGAAAATAAAAAATTAGTGGACATGAATGTTCGCACAAGAATCCTGGATGCCGTTTATGAAGCGTTAAAGAGTGTAAAATAAAAACCAAATCAAATTTCTTTCGTTATTAAAGTTAGCAATAACTTCACAATTATTATTCATCTTTGCATCCATTTTACAGAAAATGAAAATCGGAATAGTTTGTTACCCAACCTACGGTGGAAGCGGTGTGATAGCCACGGAACTTGGAAAGGCGCTTGCCATGCGAGGTCATCACGTTCACTTTATTTCCTACAAGCAACCGGCACGGCTGGAATTTTTTACCGGGAATATTTTTTTTCACGAAGTGTATGTTTCTCATTACCCTTTGTTTGATTTTCCTCCTTATGAAACTACGCTGACAAGTCGTTTAGTAGATGTTGTGAAGTCAGCGAAACTCGACCTGCTTCATGTGCATTACGCCATCCCGCATGCTTCCGCAGCCGTGCTCGCAAAAGAAATTCTTGCGAGTGAAGGAATTCACATTCCCATCATCACCACACTGCACGGAACGGATATTACACTTGTGGGAAAAGATCCATCATTCGAGCCGGTGGTTTCTTATTCCCTGAATATGTCGGATGGAATAACAGCAGTTTCGGAGTCGTTGAAAAAAGACACCTTCTGCCACTTTCACCTGAAAAAAGATATCCGGGTGATCCCGAATTTTATAAATATAGAACGCTTTAATAAAAAGCCCCGTGAACATTTTCGGATGGCGGTAGCTCCGGCAGGGATCAAGCTGGTTGCGCATACTTCCAATTTCCGAAAAGTAAAACGCGTGGAAGACGTGGTGAAAGTTTTTGCGAAGATAAGGGAAAAGATTCCTGCAAAATTATTACTGGTTGGTGACGGTCCCGAAAGACAAAATATCGAAATGCTTTGCCGCGAAATGAATTTGCTGGATCATATTTCTTTCTTAGGAAAACAGGATCCGGTGGAAGAGATTTTATCTATTTCCGACCTGTTTCTCATGCCATCGGAATCCGAAAGTTTCGGGTTGGCCGCGCTTGAGGCAATGGCGTGCGAAGTACCGGTTGTTTCTTCCAATGCCGGTGGAATTCCCGAACTGAACATCGAAGGCGAAACGGGTTTCATGTGTGACGTAGGCGATGTACAGGGAATGGCCGATAAGGCTGTTTATATTTTAAGTGATGATCAGCGACTCAAAACTTTTAAAACAAATGCGAAGAAACGTGCCGGAGATTTTAACATTGATAAGATCATTCCGCAGTACGAAAATTATTACGATGAGGTTCTGAAAAAATCTGTTGCACCGGTGTAACACAAATTGTAAGTTTGAGGTTCATCGGATGAACCGTATATTCTCTTCAAAATTTTTCTTCTGGGTTCCGGTAATCTTCACCGGAATTTTATTTTTTACCGTGCGCAACGATCCGTTCTTCGGTGATGCCATCTCTTCCACTTCGCGTGCTACCATAAATATTTACGATCATCACTTGCTGAGTTTTTTTTACCCCGTTGAACATGATCCCGGGCATCCAACGCTTTACGCATGGCTCCTGGCTTTATGCTGGACGATTTTGGGAAAATCACTGATCGTTTCCCATGCATATTCTATCGCGTGGTTTGTGTTTTTATTTTTTATTTTTTCGAAGATCGCATCCCTTTTTCTTCCCGGTTCATCCGAAAGAAATAAAACAATGCTGCTGTTCTTTGCCATGCCCACCGCGCTTTCCATGGGTGCGATGATGCTCAACACAACCGCACTTATCGCTTTATTTTTGGGTTCGTTTTATTACATTTTAACTAAAAATAAAAAGGGATTTATTCTGAGTGCCTCATTGATGACACTGGTTCACTTGCAGGCTCCATTGTTGTTACTCGCCATATTTTTCGCTGATCTTTTTCTTTCGCGAAAAGAAATTTCTGTCACCCAATTTATCAGGAATAAATTTTTGTCTTATTCCATTCCGGTCGCCATTTTTTGCATCTGGCTTCTTGTTCATTACCGGCACACAGGCTGGCTCACGAGTTCTCCCAATTATCCCGACCGCGGAGATTTGAATTCCATTTCGGAAATTTTTAAATGCTGGCTCATGATCATTTGGCGATTGATCGATTATGGAATGTTGCCATTCTACCTGGTCTTTGGATTCGCTCTTTTGAAAAAATTAGGAGACCGGCCGCTCAGAATTTCCTGGTTGATCCTGATCGGTGTATTCGGATTTTCATTGTCGGTAATGATGCTGAGCCATTACATCGCACACCGCTACCTGCTTGGCATTTCACTGCTGACAATCATTTTTGTGATGAATGTGCTGCAATATTTTCAACCGAAACAAAAAAATATTTTGTATCTCATTTTGCTCATTTCTCTCGTTGCCGGAAATTTTATTTTTTACCCTGGTAAAACCATTGGCGATACAACACTTGCTTACCGGAATTATTTTAAGCTCGAAAAAGAATTATTAAAAGATTTTCCGGACACGGTCATTTTTTTCAGCAAAGCACCGGTTGCGATCTCATCAGAAATTTCTCAGCTTAATAAATCAAAAACGGAAATAAAAAGGATCACCACTGAAAAGCTCGATGAATTGCCTGCTATCATCCAATCCAACGTGAGTGCCGAGTTTTCGGAGGCAGATAAAAAACTACTGACCGAAAACTTTTACGGAAAAAGTTATGAGAGCGGTGCTGTGTATATCAATGTTTTTCTGAATCCGAAATTTTATGAAAAGCCGGAAGGATGGAAATTGAGGGAGCCCTCACAGATCGAGAATTTACTTTTAGAGTTGAAAAATAAGGTAAGAAACTAATGCCCGCAATTTTTTATGCATGCCTTCGCCTGCTCTCTTTCTGTTTCGGATAGCCCGTCAAAATCTTTGACCAGCTCCAGGTAAAAAACCGCTTTATCACAATCTTTCAAACGAAAATATAAAAATCCGAGGTTGCTCATGATGACCGGGTTATTCGGATTTATTTTATCCGCTTTCTTAAAATGAGAGAGGGACGATTCAAGAAGCTCCGTTTGTTTTTTTCCATTGGTTTGGTTGGCAAGAGTCGAATAAGTTTCACCGGCATACAAATGTCCGTTCAGGTTATTTTTTTCCAGCGAACAGGCTTTCTCAAAATCTTTTATGGCTTCCTTGTAAT
>JBIOHI010000057.1:0-10368 GCA_044448845.1 Bacteroidia bacterium | reverse complement strand
GTTTGATCCAATGTATCGAATGTTTGTTGATCTTGAAGCTCAAGAATTAGGCACCAAAATTCAGGAGCATTTTCAGGTAAAAAATATTTAGATACAAACACATTTGTAAATATCAATTCCGGATTGTACCTCAGCGGAAATTCAACTACTGATTTTCGTTTGGTTGATTATAATAACGATAACAAATGTGATATCTTTCTTTTTTCAGGAGGAAGCAATGCGCTGATTACAAACCAGAATTCATTCGGCAGCTTTTCTTCTTCAGGATTCTCCACAACTTATCCGGGCGGCACCGTTACGGCAGCGGAAGCGGCTGACCTGAACGGTGACGGCACCAAAGAAATAATAACACTTCAGGGTAATTATCTTAAAATAGGAAATTACTCGTATCCAACGGCATCATCGCCCGTGGCATTAGCCTTATCCGATATGGATAATGACGGTTACGTGGATATTGTTGTTTTAAATAACGGGGCAAATAGTTTTTCGGTGTTCCGAAATAAATTCACCATTGACCTCGATTCATTTGTTTTTTATGCGCGCCAGGATTTCAGCATCGGTTCGGCAACCAATTCAACCAAAATACTTTTAGCGGATATTGACCTGGATGGTTTCACCGATGTCATCACTTCCAATACCGGCACTTCAACACTTTCTTTATTCAGGAACACCTCAGCTCCCGGTTCGGTTTCATTTGCATCATCTTATAATTTGTCAACTCTTTCGGGATCGAAAAATCCGGTGCTTGCCGATTTGAACAAGGATGGCAAAATGGATATTGTTATTGCCGACCAGGTAAGCGCGGGGTCGGTTTCTTTTTATATTAATAATTCTTCGTCCGGAGCATTCAATTCATCCACTTTTTTGCCGCGAAAAAGTTACACTACCGGAGTTGTACCTTCATTTGTTGCAACTGCTGATGCTGATGGCGATGGACTGGAAGATATTTTTACTGCCATTCCAAACGGTACAAGCTCAAAACTTCAGTTCTTCAAAAACATTTATATATCCGGAACTTTTGATTCAACATCGTTATCCGTGTTCACCGTTAATTCGACCCAGCCTTATTCCAAAATTTATTTTGCCGACATGAACATGGATGGCAAATCGGATATGGTGCTGATGAACCAGACCTCAGGGTCAATAATGATTCTTGCAAATATTCTTTCTGCTTTCAGAATAAATTCAAACATGAGCCAGGCGTTTAACGGGGATACGGTAAACATTAAATTCAGTTCAGGGATCACATTTAACGCGGGCAATGTAATTTCTGTTTTCCTATCCGACAGCACAGGTTCATTTACAAACTCCGTGAATGTGGGAACAAAAAGCACAACCAGCGCAAGCGATTCGGTAAATATTATTATACCCAAAAATTTGAGTGGCGGAAATTTCAGGCTGAGGTTAATATCCACTTCACCGGCATTAACATCGGACGAGTACGGAGATATTACCATTGCACCGAAAAAGAAATTGTTCGGGTTGTCATCAAATGTAGGGGCAGTTGGAGATACCATAAGCATTAATGGTGTAGGGTTGGATAATTTCAACCAGGTGTGTTTTGGTACCGTTGACGCACCAATTATTTCAAGGTCTTCATCGCAAATCACCGCCAAAGTTCCGTATGGTTCAAATTTTAAACCGGTTCACCTTACTGATGGAAATTCTCAACTCACCTCCAACCAGAATTTCATCACAAAAAATGTAACGAATTCTTTGCTTAGTTCTTCCACACCATTCTTTTTTTATGATCTCTCTATCAAACCTAATGCTTTTGGAATTTCGACCGCCACCTTTGATTTTGACAGGGACGGAGACCAGGATATTGCTGTTTTATTATCAAGCGGAACCATTTTAATTCAAAATAATGTTACAAATAATTTTGTTACTGCTTTCCGGCAGATGCCTGCTTTACCCGGATCGTACCCGGGAGCAAAATATATCCAGGCTGCCGACCTTGATAATGACGGTTACTCGGATATTATTGTTGGAACAGGAACAACATTATATTTCATAAAGAACAATTCGCAAAACGGTGTCATTGCTTTTTCAAACCCAATAACAATCACCACACCCTATGCCATTGACCTCCTTCAGATAGCCGATTTAAATATGGATAACAAACCCGACCTGATCATTACTTCATCGGGCACAACAAATTATATTACTGTTTTTCTTAACAACAATACAGGAAGCAGCCCAATCAGCAGCAGTTCGTTCACTTACCTTGGATCTTATTCTGTAAGTTCTGCCATCAAAAGAATTCAGGTAAAAGACCTGAACAAAGACGGATTGAATGATATTGTTTTTGTTTCAGCCATCAACCAGGTTTCATGTCTTATCAATTCCGGATCGCCAAGCCTGGTTGCATTTAATAGTGTCAACTTATTAACTCCTTCACCTTGCCAGGTGCTTTCCCTTGATGACATTAACTCTGATGGAAACATGGATATAATAACTGCCACCAACTCGGGACGGGTTCTGATCTTCAGGAATAATTATACTTCTGGTGCGCTAAGTGCTGCATCATTTGACACCATCGGAATTTATATAAACCCTTTTTCAAATCCAATTTCAACCATCAATCAACTTATCCTCGCAGATATTGACTTTGACGGAAAGAACGATATTTTCCTGGCAACAGCAACCTCCGGGGGGGTATTAACACACAGTGTATATAAAAATGTTTTTAACGGAACTACTTTCAACTCGTCAAGTTTTTTAGCACAAAATCAACTCAACTTTTTCTACCCTACACCGGGGTCAATTCCTGAAATTGCAGATATCAACCTTGACAAACGCCCTGATATTATTTTTGCTGATCCGACATACGGGCTAAGTATCAAACAAAATATTTTACCGATACTTTCACTTAAATCTGTATCACGTTTTGCATGCAGGGGAAAAACAATGGATGTCAGCTACCGAGCTTCAAATGGAGTGTTCAATTCAGGTAATGTTTTCAGTATTCAACTCTCCGACTCGGCAGGCAGCTTTAACAATCCTCAGGTGATAGGAAGTAAAGCACAAACCATATCGGATTATGTTACAGTCACAATTCCCCAAAATCTTGCTTTAGGATCTAATTATTTGATGAGGGTGGTTTCTTCAAATCCGGTTTTTATAGGCGATACGGTTTTTAAACTCGACCTGAGATTTTGCCCTAATAATATTTCATTTTATCCTGATAAAGCCGAACCCAATACTATTGTTACGATAACAGGTAATGATTTTAATCCTTCCGTTGCCGACAATTCAGTGTATATCGGTTTGGCAAAAGCGAGTGTGGTGTCAGCTTCATCAACTGAAATAAAAATAAAGGTACCTCCATCTGTATCTTACGACCAAATCAGTCTCACCTGCAATGGCTTGAGTTTTACTTCCAAAAAATATTTTACACCTGTTTTCCGTTCGACATCCAAACTTGATTCTACGTGCCTGTCATCCACCATTAAACTCATTGGCAAAACACCTGAAATTTATAACACCATTTTGTTGGCAGACTTTGATGGAGACGGGGTCAAGGATTTATTTTCAAATACTTACGGAATAGTTAAATACGGATATAATCCTGTTACCGATTCGTTCAGTTTTTCTCATACTCCAAGTTCAGTGTCGAATGGATACAGCCGTTATGTCAAGGACATTAACGGAGATGGCTTGATTGACATGTATGGGAATTTATCCCTTTCAAATTGCCCCGGTTTAAATGTTACATTTTATCTTAGTACCGCTCCGTTAAATAATTATTTGGGCAACTATGTGATGTTGGAGTCACAGCAACAGTATTACCAGAATACTAACTGTTATGCCGCCAATACATGGATGTGTGCCGATGATTTTAATCGTGACGGAATGTTGGATTTTATATTAAGGCAGACCAATGGTCCCGACATTACAGTATTTAACCGCACTCTTTCTTCAAATCCTAATGTGGATGTTCCTTTTAGTCTTACCGCCACCAATTCAACGATAATAAACTCCACCTCTGCCAACCCGATTTATGCTGCATCTGCCGATATTGATGGAGATTCTGTTCCTGACCTTTTAACCGAATCAAAAATTTTAAGAAATACTGCCACTTTCGGTTCGGCTATTATATCTAATTTAACTCCTGCCTACACTTACACATATCCTTTCCACAGTAGCTCATCTATTCCCACTTTGAAGTTTGCCGACTTCAATAATGACGGGAAAACCGATATTATATTTTACAGCAGAGATTATCCCGACTCTTTAATTAGAGTGATGCAAAATACGGGCACACCGGGTTCCATCTCATTTAATAATTACGACTTTTATAAAAACGGAATAGACTACGTGGGTGTTTGTGATTTCAACGGTGACGGAAAACCGGATATTATTATCTCCGACCTTGTAAATTGTTTTGTGTATAAAAACACTTCAACTCTTAATGCGATTTCATTTCAGTCGCCAGTGAAATTTCCCATTCCGACTTCACCGCCCGGTTTGAGATTATCCGATGTGTTTGACTTCAACTTCGACAGAAGACCGGATTTTATTTTCCGGAAAGATTCCGGTTTGTATATGCTATCGAATAACACACCGACATTCATTGCCGATTTGAATAAGACAGGTTATTGCCAGGACGATTCGGTTTATGCCAAAGTCAGCATTATCAATAAAATATTCAACCCGGGCAATCAATTCATACTTCAGCTTTCGGATACCACAGGCAATTTCGGCTCTCCGCAAAATATCGGATCGCTTGCAGCAACTTTCACAAAACAACTGGGAGGCCGTTTACCTGTTGCAATGAGCACCGGACAACGATACCGGTTACGAATTGTTTCCACAAATCCTGCTGACACCAGTTTCATAACGCAGGATAGTTTCACCGTTTATCCGAATTTCACACCATTTGTTGTCAGTAATAATTCACAGATGGGCATTTGCCTTGGCGACAGCCTCAGACTCCAGGTTTTAAATCCGGATTCTACTCTGAACTACCAGTGGAGAATAAATCAATCCCTGATCCAGGGAGCCACATATACCTGGCTGAATATTAAAAACCAGGGAATGTATTCGGTTATGGCTTTAAACAATGTATGCACCAGGATCACCCGGGATACATTTGTCACGGTTTATCCACTGCCGGCAGCCAATATCGGGATCAGCCCGCTTCCCGTGATTTGTTCAGGCGACAGCATCACTCTTAAAGCAGACACGGGCATAAAATACAAATACCGGTGGTTGCTCAATAACTTGAGTTTAGTGTCTGATACTTTCCCGAATAAAATAATTAAAACAGGCGGAACCTTTACTGTTATTGTCACTGACAGTCACTCTTGCGTTAGCCGTTCGCGCGATACGGTAATTAATGTTGTGAACAAACCTTTTCCGGCTATTTCTTCATCAAAAAGTTTAAAAATGTGTACCGGTGACAGTCTTGTTCTTAGTGGTAATGCGGGCCCAAAATTAAAATACTATTGGCGATTCAACGGTACATTTTTACAGAATGATACTTTGCAGAACCTCAAAGTAAAAACAGCCGGAGCATACTCGCTGAAGCTGGCAGATTCAAACAGTTGTTTCAACATTTCAACTGATACCATTGTCATCATAAACAGTCGTCCGTCCATTTCGATGAGTTTGACGAAATCAAAATTTTGCCCGGGAGACAGTTCCATTCTGAATGTAAACCAGGGGCTGAAATATGCATTCTCCTGGCTGAAAAATAATGTCGTTCAACCGGGGGATTCCGCTTTCTCCAAGACTGTAAAATCACTGGGAATATACGCGGCAATCATTACCGACAGCAATCAGTGCTCAAGCAGGTCGAACGATACCACGATCACTGTGTATATTAAAATTCCTGCATCAATAACTGCGATAAAGCCCTTATTGTTCTGCAATGGCGACAGCGCTGTTTTAAAAGGGAATTCAGGAAGCAAATTAAAATATGCGTGGAAGAAAAACGGAACCTTGAATCCGGCAGATACATTTCAAACAATGAGTTCAAAAAGTTCCGCTACTTTTTCACTGATTCTTACCGATTCGAACAATTGCAACGATGTGTCGGCAGATACTGCGACTGTTTCCATTGCTTTGCCGGTAAGCGGTTTTACCGTGAACAAATCTTTGCAATGCGTGAACGGGAATAATTTTATTTTCAGCGACACATCTGTAGTCAGTGCCGGAAATCTCACACGCAAATGGAATTTCGGAACTGGCACTAATGATACCTCTTCTTCACAGAATCCTGTCAAAGTTTATCCAGGCGCAAATACTTATCCTGTTAAATTAGTTTCGATCAATAATACTCTTTGCATGGATTCAGTTACCAAAATAATAACCGTATATCCCAAGCCCAATGTCGGTTTCACCATTAACAATTCTTCTCAATGCGTCAATGCAAATAATTTTACTTTCAATGATACTTCATCCATCAGTGCAGGAACTTTGACCCGAAAATGGAACTTCGGAACCGGAACAAATGATACTTCTTCGACAATCAACCCGGGTAAAATTTACGCGGTTGCAGGAACAGATACAGTCAGGCTTGTTTCTGTTAGCAACAACAACTGCCGTGATTCGATTACAATGGTTGTCACCGTGAATGCAAAACCAAATGTGGGTTTCACCATCAATTCACCAACTCAATGTTTAACGGGAAATAATTTTACTTTCAGCGATACTTCAACAATTACTTCGGGAACTTTGAATCGAAAATGGAATTTCAGTGACACCACTTTTTCAACATTACCTGTTGCAAACAAATCGTTTTTGTCAGCGAATACTTATTCGGTGAAATTAGTTTCGGCAAGCAACGACAACTGCAAAGATTCAATCACAAAAAACGTAGTTGTAAATCCGCAACCGGGTGCAACGGCTAATGCCGCAGGTGCTACCACATTCTGCCAGGGTGGAAATGTGAACATAAACGCCAACACAGCTTCCGGGTTAAATTATCAATGGAGAAATAATAACACAACTATTGCGGGAGCAAACGCGTCAGCATATTCTGCAAATACTTCCGGAAGTTATAAAGTGATCGTTGCAAATACATTTGGATGTTCCGATACATCCAATGCGGTTTCGGTTGTGGTAAATCCATTACCGGTTATCGGAACTATGAGCGGAAAAATCTCGGCAAGTGTGAACGACACAGCAAATTATTCTATAGTACAGCAAACTGGTTTTTTATACAACTGGAGTGTAACCAATGGTAACATTCAAAGTGGACAGGGCACAAATTCAATCAACGTGAAATGGACCACTAAAGGACCCGGAACAGTGAAGGTAGCTGAAACCACTGCGAATTCGTGCAGTGATTCGGGTTCCCTTTCGGTCACTGTTAATAATGCCGGGGTAAATGAATTTTCAGATAATCATTTTTCCATTCACCCGAATCCGGCAACCAATGAATTGATTATTTCTCGGTCGAATCAGCCATTAAAGAATTCGGAATTCACAGTTACCGATTTGCTCGGCAGAAAAGTTTCTGAGGAAAAAATCATAAATGATGTCTATGAATTTTCGGTTTCCGTTTCGGAACTCAAGCCGGGAGTTTACTTTCTCATCATCCGCAGCGGTGATGAAATTTCGCAGCTTAAGTTTGTGAAGGATAATGTTCCGCTCTTACGGAGCTCCGATTATTTTTATCTTTATTCTCTTTGGTTCTTCAGAAAACTGCAAAAAGTCAACAAAACTCAAAGAGTGTAACATTTGAAGAATCTGAAATTCGAAAACTGGACTATGATTTATCAACTCTTCAGCAGGGTAACATTTTTTGAATAACCCCGACCATGGATGTTTGCTGGAACGGGGGAGGGATTTTCTATCTTATAGAAATTGAATCATTTTGAATTGTTGCGGATTTGATTATGTTTGAGCAAACAAACTTTTTGTGTATGAAAAAGGTGATGGCATTGCTCTTTTGTATAACCTGGTTTTCGGTTTCGAAAGCACAACCAACTATTGTATCATTCTCGTCAACAAGCGGGGGGGTTGGAATAGTTGACACGATTTACGGAACGGGTTTCAGCACAACTCCGGCAAATAATATTGTTCGTTTCGGTGCAACACGTGCAACGGTGAGTTATGCGGATACTTCTAAGCTTGTTGTTTTAGTTCCCACTGGTGCAACCCGCAAACCTATTACTGTAACCGTATCAGGTTTAACAGCATATTCAGCAAAATCTTTTATACCAACTTTCGGAAATGGAAACGATTCTGTTTTCTTCACGAGTTCATTTGCACCCAGTATTGATTATCCTTTAAACTTTGGCAGAGGAAATGCTTCCGCGGGAAGCCCTTCAATTGCCGATATTGACGGTGATGGTAAACCCGACATGATTGTTCCAACAGATTCATCTGTTTCTGTTTTTCCAAACATAAACGCCTCCGGAAATATTTCTTTTGGGCAGATGATAGATATCCCAATGGGTATAGGCAGGAATACAAATATTGTTTCAGTTGAAGATTTAAATGGAGATGGCAAACTGGATTTCGTAGTTATTAATTACGATAATAGTAATCAAATTAATCGTATTTATCTTTTACAAAATACGAGTTCTTCAGGGAATATTTCTTTTTCGCTCCCGTTTGATTTAGACGTAATCACTTATACCCAAACAGGTATAACTATCCGTGACCTTGATGGAGACGGAAAACCCGATATTGTCGTTGCGAATTCCGGCACATATGGCGGTCCAGTTTCTGTTTACAAAAACACATCGAACGGTCCCTTTATTACATTTTCTTCCAAAGTGGATCTTTATTCCTATTCCGGTATTGATCCGGTAAGTATTGCAACCGGTGACATGGATGGAGACGGAAAACCAGATATTACTGTTTCAAGTATTTGGGGTTTCGATCCCGGAATAAAGATATTCAGGAATAAATGTACAAAAGGAAACATATCTTTCGATTCAGCCACAACTATTATTTGGCCTAATAACTTAGGGAATTTGTTAATCGAAGACATGGATGGGGATGGGAAGCTGGATATAGTTGGTTGGGAACCAAGTTATAAACAATCATTCCAGGTTTATAAAAACAGGAGCACGCTTGGTAATTTTTTATTCAGCCGAGTGAGTTTTAGTTTAACTAAAATTGAAATTTCCAAAAGTGCCCAAATACTTGATACCGAAATTAATGACTTTGACGGAGATGGTAAACCGGATATTGCAATCTTAAGATCTAACTTCTTTTCTGTTTATAAAAATACCAGTGACACAGGTACAATTGCATTCTCCCTGCGTAATGATTACGCATCCACATCAAAGCAATTCGCCCAAAATACATTGAATCGGGGTTTTGCAATCGGAGATCTTAATGGCGATGGTAAACCGGATGTAATAGTTGCAAGCTCAAACCCGAACAAAGTTTCAGTATTAAAATTTATTGATATGACCTTGCCATCAATTACTTCTTTTTCTCCTGAGAGCGGACCTATTGGAACAATTGACACAATCTACGGTATTAACTTTAACCCGGTTGATACAAATAACATTGTTTATTACGGAGCGACAAGGGCTGACATCATTAAAGCAACAGCTAATATGCTCATCGTATCGGTTCCCAGCGGTGCTTCTTTCGAAAACATTTCGGTATTTACCGGGGAAAGAACGGCTTTTTCATCAAAACCTTTCAAGGTTACTTTTGCAAAAGAAAACAAGGATATTGACAGTAACTCATTCTCTTTCCAATCTGAAATTCCATTTGGCAATTATGAACTTATGTCTGTCAAGGATTTTGACGGAGATGGACGTAATGATATTTGTACTCAAAAGAATGCCTTCCCGGATTCTACAACCTCAGGCACTATCGGATTCAACTCAGCAACTCCATTACCAACCTACAGCAACTCTGTTGCCGGACTGACATCAGTTGATCTTAATAATGATGGAAAACCGGATTTGGCAATTACAGGTAATGCAAGTTTTACTACCGAGTTACATTACATAGTGAATAACAGTTCTCCTTCCAATCTTGCCTTTGCAAGTTTTAACTCTAGCGCATTCCTTATAGATACAGTTACTTCCGGGAATTCCGCTTCATCATTTGGAGATTTTGATGGTGACAGAAAAACGGATTTGGTAATAAAAAACGGGGGAAACTCAGTGTCAGTGCTTAGGAACATCGGTTCGAGAGACGTTCCTTCGTTTGCAGATCCGGTATTTCTTCCCTCGTATTCAGGTTACGGCAAGGCAATTGTTTCTGATATTGATGGTGACACAAAACCTGATATTATTACTCTGAACGAACCAAACCAATATTCGACAAGTGGAGTAGTTTGGATTTACAGAAACACTACGACACACTTGGGTAATATTTCATTTAATGATACGAAGCAATACACTATTTACCCAATAAACCATATAAATGATATTGCAGTTGCAG
>JBIOHI010000056.1:0-10549 GCA_044448845.1 Bacteroidia bacterium | reverse complement strand
CTTCTGAAATAAATAATGATCATTTTGAGGTAGAAAAGTCAATAGATAATAGTTCGTGGATCATAGTCGGAAAAGTGAAGGGGCATGGGACAACAAATTCAGTTCAAAGTTATCAATTCACAGATGCCTCGGCTCCGCTCAACATGACACAAACATTGTTTTACAGATTGAAGCAAGTTGATTTTGATGGTAATTTCGAATACTCATCACGCATCAGCGTGACTGTAAATTTAAATTCAATAGATGGAAAAAATATTTCTATTTATCCGAATCCGAACAATGGAAATTTTGTGGTTGAAAATTCTCTTCAACAAAATTCAAACGTCACTTTCACAATTATAAATTTACCTGGTGAAAAATTATGGAGCAATTCTTTTTCATTGCAAAAAGGGAAAAATGCAACGACCATAAACGCAAACTTTCTTTCACCGGGAATTTATTTTTTACGAATGGAAGATAATTCAAAAGAATTTGTGGAAGTGAGAAAAATTTTGGTAAAGTAAAATCAACTCGTCTTTTTATAATTTATCACCGCCCACACATTTAAAACAATTCCCATAGCAAATACAATGAGAAGATGATACTGAATATCGGTAAAGCCGCTGCCTTTTAATACAACCATCCTCATCACCCGTTCCTCCCAAACATTTTTGCCATTGAATAGATCCTGGAGAAGATAATTTAACAATCCAGTAATCCTTTCCCTCATGGTTTCCCGACACATTACCATCATTGGAAATGGTTGTTCCGGACATTATAAATCCTCCATCGGTTGTTTGTTGAATGGAGGTTGCATAATCAACGTTCGTACCACCCAGACATTTCTGCCATTGAATAGTTGGAGATGTTTGAGAAAATAATTTCACCCATAATAAAATCATGAGAATGATAAGGAAGTTTGCTTTTTCCATTATTTTCTTATTGATTATTCAAATGTAAAGAAAATAACTTCTAAAATTATTTCCAAGAAATCCATTTTAATCTTTCACACTTCCTCCTTTTTCTTAAACTTGCATCATGAAAAAATTATTTTACTTCACTTTCCTTTTTGCTTTTTCGGTTCATGCACAAGAGAATGATTCCATAATGATCCGCAAATTTTTTAACGAGGAACTCGCAAAAGGCAAAGCTTACGGTTTGCTTGATCATCTTTCGAATAAAATTGGCGGACGCTTGAGTGGCTCGCCACAGGCAGCCAAAGCAGTGGACTGGGGCAAACGCACCATGGAATTTCTTGGTTTCGATAAAGTATGGGTGCAGGAAGTGATGGTCCCACACTGGGTGCGTGGAGAAAAAGAACAGGCGAAAATTATTTCGGGCAATGAAAAAACAGACGTGAGAATTTGTGCATTGGGAAATTCCATAGGCACAGGAAGCAAGGGAATAACTGCAAATGTGATCGAAGTGAAAAGTTTTAAAGAACTCGAAAATCTCGGAAGAAAAAACATCGAAGGAAAAATTGTTTTCTTCAATCGTGCACTTGACCCGACTTTTATTTCAACAGGTTCCGCTTATGGCAATGCGGTTGACCAGCGTGGAGGCGGTGCGGTGGAAGCGGCAAAGTACGGAGCCATCGGTGTGGTGGTTCGTTCCATGACACTCTCGCTTGACGATCATCCGCACACCGGGGCGATGTGGTATAAAGATTCCATAACAAAAATTCCGGCCTGCGCTATCAGCACCAATGATGCGAACCGGTTGAGTGATGCCATCAAATTCAATAAAGAAACAAAATTTTATTTCAAACAAACTTGTGAAATGTTGGCGGATGAACAATCTTTTAATGTAATTGGTGAATTGCATGGAAGCCAGTTTCCCGATGAAATCATTGTAGTAGGCGGCCACCTCGATTCGTGGGATACCGGTGACGGTGCCAGCGATGACGGAACAGGAATTGTTCAAAGCATCGAAGCATTGCGGTTGTTCAAAGTGCTTGGTATCCGCCCGAGGAGAACCATTCGTGCTGTTCTTTACATGAACGAAGAAAACGGTGCCCGTGGCGGAGAAAAATACGCGGAACTTGCGAAAAAAAATAATGAAAAACATATTGCTGCCATCGAAAGTGATGGAGGCGGTTTCACTCCCCGCTCTTTCGGTGTGGATGACGAAAATGCCGTTCAGAAAATGCAACCGTGGGTGGAATTGTTAAAACAATATGGGATCATGGAAATTAAAAAAGGATGGGGCGGAGTGGATATCGGCCCTCTGAAAAAACAGGGAACAGTTATGATAGGATACACTTGTGACGGCCAACGTTATTTTGATTACCACCATTCGGAAATTGACACTTTCGATAAAGTAAACAAGCGCGAACTGGAACTCGGCACCGGCTGTATTGCTGCACTGCTGTGGCTTATCAGCGAGTATGGGTTGTGATCAATAAAATCCTTTTTGTAAAAAACCTTTAGGATCCTTTTTCTTAAAAATGCTTTTGTAATGCTTACGCGTTTTTTTTCTGTCTCCATAAAAAGTAAATTCCAGGCTGGCATTGAAAATAACCTGGTCCCAGTTAAAGAGATCAATTTTTGTATTCGAAATGCCAAAATTCAATCCTGCCTGCACAGTTAAAACGAGATTGCTTAAAATCCCGACCTTATTGGTTATGATGGGTTGAAAAAATAATTTACCCGGAACTTTAACATCATACCACACCGGCTGACCCATTCCGATCACGTTTTCACGGTATTGGTCGAAAGCCACATATTGCAAACGAATGGTCCATGAAAAAGAATTCCAATTGGCGGCAGTCCTTCCGAAACCCATCGTGTGTTGCATGAATGCCGTGTAATAAGATCCAACACCGTTGATTGAATATCCGTTTAAGTTTCCTTTCAGAACAGGAAATGGAATGTTGGTATTCAAGGCTCCAAAAAAACCAAGATTCATATTGCTTGCAATTTCACCGGCTCCCCTGTTGTAAGTTGAGTTGATCCATCCCCTGCTGCCCCCGATGAATGTTTCATAGTAAGATGAATCTCTGAGAATCTTGAAATAACCAAGTCCTGCTTCTGCCTGGTAATTATATTTGTGATCATATATGGAACTGTTGCTATACCCTGAGAATCCGTTCAACATAATGGCAAATTCTTTGGCGAACGCGTAAGCACTATTGATCCCACCGCCTTCACGCCCCGAAGTGATTTCCGTTTTCAGTTCTTTCTTTTCATGCATCATCGGGATAAAAACCGATTTCTGGACAAACTGGTTACTGCAGGATGACAAGCAGGCTATGATGAACAGGAAAAATATTTTAGTTTTCAAAAAAATGATTCAAAAATAGGTTACCTGAACTGATAACCTATGCCTGCTCTTAAATGAATTAGACGGAAGGGTTGTAAATAGCTATCCAAATTGCCGGAGTAAACATTTCCCGCAGTATCGGTGAAAGTTTTCGAAATATTTCTAAACGTCAGGTCACAGATCATGACATCTGCCGATGCCGATAAAACAAAACTTTGGGAAAGCTTATATTTCACTGCCAGATCAAGCGACATTCCGTAATTAATCGCTGAAGAGGATGAAGTGGTTTCATCCGTGAATTTCCATTGATAAACCGGAACAGGCGGAGTATAATGCAATGAATTTTGAGGCAATACTCCATATAAATATCCTGCACAAATACTTGTTTCCAGGCTCCAGTTTGAAGAAGAGGTAATATAAGTTGGCCCGATCATAAAACCGTTCAGAATATATGGATCTGCTGAGTAGATCACCGAATAAGGAGAATAAGCCTGGTTCAGATCAGACTGAAGCCTTTGTACATCAATCGCGTTAGTGGTATTAAAATATTTAAGCGTCATTCCCAACGAAGGATAAAAGGCATACCTGAAAGAAAAAGAATAACTAAATCCGTTGATAGCGTAACCCGACCGGTCATTATTCAGATCTTTCAAACCAAATTCTTTGAATGGAATCCCGATTCCGATCTCAGCGGAAAGGACACTTTTTGAAATAAACATCTCTTCGTATTTATCCCGTTCCGTTTTATTTTGATTATTCCTGTCCAACTGCGCATGACAAATTTGAATAACAAAAAAGAATATCACTAAAAACCAAAGACGTATCACTCCACAAAATTAACATACATTTCTTTTATTTGTCGGGAATATTTTTCGTGGATGAATTTCCGCTTGGCTTTCAAGGTAACGGTAAGTTCGCCAGACTCTATTGAAAAAGGTCTCCGCTTGAGACAAAATGATCTGACTCGTTCAAATTTCCCGAGCTCTTTATCCATCAATTTGATGTCCTCCTCGATCCAGGCTTTCACATTTTTGTCGTGAATGAATTCATCCGGATCTTCAAAGTAATCTTCTTTTAATCCGAATTTTTCTTTCAACTCTTCCTTTGACGGAACAATGATGGCCGTGAGGTATTCCTGTCCGTCACCCACCAAAAATATTTGTTCGAACCTTGGCGATTTCAAATAGGTGTTCTCGATCGGTGTGGGATACACATTTTTCCCGAATGAGTTCACGATGATATTTTTGATGCGGTCGGTGATCTTCAAATATCCTTTATAAAATTTTCCAACGTCACCTGTGTGAAGGTATCCGTCTTTATCGATCGATTCTGCAGTAAGTTCCGGCAGGTTCCAGTATCCTTTCATCACGTTCGGCCCTTTTACTAAAATTTCACCTTCGGGCGATTCGAAATTTTCATCGAACGAATCATGCGTTTGAATGGTATGAATTTCTTTCGTCTCTGGGTTTTGCAAAGCAACCGTACAACCTTTTCCAATACGACCAACTGTTCCATAAACCTGCCGGTGATATTCATTCACGCAAACAAGCGGTGAAGTTTCTGTGAGCCCGTAACCTTCGCACACCGTTACTCCAATGTTACCAAAAAATTCCCCGACATGTTGGGGCAATGCTCCTCCTCCTGAAATGATCACCTGCATTTGGCCTCCCAATCTCTGTTTGATTTTGGAGAATACCAGTTTTTCAGCGATCAAAAGTTGCAAGCTGAGCATTAAATTATTTGTTCTTTTTTCTTCCCTGTTCTTTCTTCTTTCTTCCCCTTTACCAAGCGCCCAGTTAAAAATTTTCAACTTGAAGCCTCCGGCAGTTTGCGTTGCCTTTCTCACGCGCTCTTCGATCCGTTCGAGCAGGCGCGGAACCGTGAGGATCACAGTGGGTCGAACCTCCAGCATATTTCCCGAAAGCGCTTCGAGGCTTTGGGCAAAAGCGATTTCGGAACCCACCAGCGTACTTAAATAATAAGTTGCCGTTCGTTCATAAACATGGCACAACGGAAGAAAAGAGAGAAAACGATAATCTTTGGTCACGATCGGAACCAGGTCAACCGCCATCTCCACGTTGCTCATAAAATTTCCGTGTGTGAGCATCGCACCTTTTGGTTTGGCAGTTGTTCCTGAGGTGTAAAGCAGGCAGGCGAGGTCATCTTCAGTCACGGATTCAAGCTGCGCTTCTATCTTCTCTTTCAGGGAAGGATACAATTTTTCTCCTTCAGTTATCATTTGCGGATACGTGATCACATCATCAGCCTGCACATCTTCAAAAGCGGTGATGATAAATTTCAAATACGGACAGGCGGATTTTATTTTCCTGATCTTTTTATACAAAAAATGGGTGCCGCATAAGATCACGGTTGCCTGTGAATCATTTAAAATATGCTGGATCTCGGATTCGGATAAGGTTGGGTAAATGGAAACATTGATCAGACCGAGTTGCATCAATCCCTGGTCAAAGCAAATGTATTCAGGACAATTCTCGATAATGAGTGCCGCTTTATCGGTCTTTGCAAATCCTTTGTTCATAAGGAATGCCGAGACCGCGTTGGTTTTATCTAAGACATCGCGGTACGAAATATTTTCCCAAACTTCTTTTTTCTTCCTGATCAGAAATGTACTTTCAGGTGTCTTGATGGAATGTGCTGCATTACGCAATAAATAATGCAATGATTTAAATGAATTCGCCATGCCTTTAGTTTATTGTTTAGGGTTGCAAGAATGCAAATTTGTTTAAATCCGTATAATTGACAAGTATTAAATGGGGATTTGATTTTGGCAGGTTTTGCGATTTACCTGGAACCGTTTGCGATTTTCACTTACCTGCCCGACGGAAATTTCATCCGGTACCCGATCTCGATATTGCCTTTAGAAATATTCAGCAATTTATTTTTGAGCAACCGCCTTTTGAATTCGGTGATGTGATCCACGAACAAAATTCCTTTCACATGGTCGAACTCATGCTGGATAACGCGTGCTGGCATTCCGTCAAATGTTTCTTCGTGCTGAACAAAATTTTCGTCCATATATTTTATCCGAACCACCGGCTGGCGGGAAACATTCTCGCGGATCAGCGGAATGCTCAGGCAACCTTCTTCGTATTCCCATTTCACACCGGTCTCTTCCAAAATCTCAGTATTGATGAAAACTTTTTTCATCGGAATGTTTTTTTCCTCGTCCATGGTTGTGGTATCCAGTATGAAAAGATTGATGGACTTGCCAACTTGCGGGGCCGCGAGTCCTACACCGTGAGCAAAGTGCATGGTGTCAAACATATTTTCGATCAGTGCGGTAAGCCCCGGGTAATTTTTATTTATTTCAATTCCTTTCTTCCTGAGTAAAGGATCACCGTATGCGATAATGGGTAAGATCATTAATTAAATGATAAATGTTGAATGTTAAATGTTGAATGTTAAATGTTGAATGTTAAATGATGAATGTTAAATGATGAATGTTAAATGATGAATGTTAAATGATGAATGATAAAAGTTAAATGTTAAATGTTTTGCTTTCGTTATTTTTCATTTCGAGGTAAGTCTGCAAAATAATGGCAGCGCTTACCTGGTCAAGGTTTTCTTTTTTCTCCCGGTTCTTCTTGTTCAATCCCATCTGGTGTAATGTATTTCTTGCAAGCGAGGAAGTGAACCGTTCATCCACCATTTCAACCGGGATATCGGGAAAACTTTTCCGCAGCAAATTTATAAATTTTTCGACATGAATAAAGGAATCGGAAACCGCCCCGCTTAATTTCAAAGGTTTTCCAACTACAAAACATTCCACTTCTTCTTTGGCTAAATATTCTTTCAAAAATCGGATCACATCTTTTGCATGAACCGTTGTAAGTGTATTCGCAATGATCTTCATCGGATCGGTGACTGCCAGTCCTACCCGCTTTGTCCCGTAATCAATTGCTAATACTCGTGCCACTCGGTTTGTTGTTTGTTGTTTGTTGTTTGTTGTTGAACTTCAAACAACAAACTACAAACCATTTAACTTTAGAATGCTTTCCACCCCTGCGCCTTCAGATCGTGTTTATTCCCGTTCTTCGAGATCATGTAAATCCCTTCCTGTGCTGCCAGGCAATGCCCGATAACCGTAATATCCTGGCTGTTCTTCACTTTTTCGTAATCACTTTGTTTGATTGTGAAAAGCAACTCGTAATCTTCTCCACCGTTCAACGCGGTCATGGTCGGATCAAGGTCGAATTCTCTTGCCATTGCATAGGTGGTCGGGTCGATGGGAATTTTTTCTTCGTACAAAGCCATTCCTGTTTTTGAATTCGAACACAAATGAAATATTTCAGATGAAAGCCCGTCCGAAATATCTATCATTGAAGTGGGTTTGATCTCATTTGTTGCGAACCATTCAATGATATCCGTCCTCGCTTCCGGTTTCAATTGCCTTCCTACTATATAATCATGTCCTTCGAGGTCCGGCTGCAGTTGCGGGTTTTCAAGGAACAGTTTTTTCTCCCGTTCCAGTAATTGCAAACCCATGTATGCTCCTCCAAGGTCACCTGTTACGCAAAGGAGATCACCTTCACCCGCACCGCTCCGGTAAACAATATTTTTTTCTTCGGCTTCGCCAATTACTGTCAAACTCAAAACAAGACCTTGTTTTGACGAACAGGTATCTCCACCGATGAGATCAACATTGTAATTGTCGCATGCCGATTTTATTCCGGAATAAATTTCTTCCACTGCTTCTAATGAGAACTTGCTCGAAACCCCGATCGAGACCAAAATTTGTTTTGCCGTTCCGTTCATGGCACTGATATCCGAAACATTTATAGCAACCGCTTTATACCCGAGGTGTTTCAACGGATGAAAACTCAGATCGAAATGAATTCCTTCGAGCAGCATATCGGTGGAAACAAGTTTGCAGGAAGCGCCATCTTTGATCACCGCAGCATCATCGCCCACACCTTTTAACGTAGAAGGTTGCTTATTCTCAAAAAAAGAAACCAGGTGCTCAATCAAACCAAATTCACCTAAAGTTGAAAGTTCCGTTCTGCTTTTTTCTTCTAACATTTATTTATTTAAAAAATAGTTATTGGTTATTGGGTTATTAAGTTATTGGGAAACTACAAACGTCAAACAACAAACTACAAACTTTATCATCTTAACCTGTCTGCATCCGTTACCAATTTCTCATCCTTCCTTATCAGCCGGATAGCGCGCCAGTTGAGATAAAACAAAAATGCCATCAACAACATTCCAACCAATGAATATGGAAACAAATTTCCGAAAGCGAATGAAGGAATTGAAATTGCTTTTAATAAAACAACCAACACCAAAAGTATCATAAAAATATAATTCACTTTGGCAAATTTGAGCTGTTTCTTTCTGTCTTTAAAAGAAAAGATCACAAATAATGTAATACCGATAATGATGGCAATTAATGCTATCAATCCGATCTGAATTTCACTTTTTACTTCGCCATTCTGTACGGAAGTGTAATAAAACATATTCAGGCTGTAATCATTGGTAACCCCATTCACCGTTTCCTGGACCTTTACCACGGAGCCCGTGCAAAGCGTGGCGGCAATAATGATAATAGCAGTAAGGTAAACTGTTTGTAATCGCTGTAACATTGATTTTATAAAAATTAGTCCGCGAAAATAAGGTAAAAATCCGGTTTATACCGTCAGGGTATCAGTAATAGTTTGATTTCCTCAAACTAAACATCTACAACTACTGCGTATACCAGTGTTTATTAAATTTTTTTACCAGCGGATGGTATTATAAACTTTGAAATGAAATCATACATTTGCGGCTGAAATCGGTGATCGGTGATCGGTATCCGGTAACCAGTAACCAGCAACTAAATAACAATAACCAATAACTTAATAACCAATAACTAAATGAACACTTACGTAATTGATGCAGTAAGAACCCCAATCGGCAAATTTGCCGGAACATTAAGCACCATTCGCCCCGATGATCTGGCGGCTTTGGTAATAAAAGCACTTCTTGCACGCAATCCCAATTTTGATGTAAATGAAATTGAAGACGTGATCCTCGGCTGTGCAAACCAGGCCGGTGAAGACAACAGGAATGTTGCACGCATGGCGGCTTTGCTTGCCGGGTTGCCTGTAACTGTTGGCGGAAATACCGTGAACCGTTTATGCGCTTCCGGTATGCAGGCTATCATTGATGCGAGCCGTGCCATCAAGGTTGGTGACGGAGAAATTTATATTGCCGGTGGAACGGAGAGCATGACACGTGCTCCGTTCGTGATGGCGAAGGCCGATTCCGCTTTCAGCCGCACACACGAAGTTCACGACACCACCATCGGCTGGCGTTTCACCAATAAAAAATTAGCCGAAATGTACCATCCTTTCTCGATGGGAGAAACGGCAGAGAATGTGGCTGCACAATGGAAAGTTTCCCGCGAAGACCAGGATGCGTTTGCTTTTTCATCACAGGAAAAATACATCGCGGCACATGCTGCAAATCGTTTTGCTGAAGAAATGATTCCTGTTCCAATTCCTCAAAAGAAGGGCGATGCCATTTTATTTTCGAAAGACGAACACCCTCGTAAAACAACTTTGGAAGACCTGGCAAAACTGAAACCTGCATTTAAAAAAGACGGAAGTGTGACCGCAGGAAATTCAAGCGGAATAAATGACGGTGCTGCTGCGTTGCTTCTCGCTTCGGAAGCTGCCGTGAAAAAATATAATTTAAAACCGATCGCCCGTGTGGTTTCTCATGCCACTGCCGGAGTGGATCCGGGCATCATGGGAATTGGCCCGGTGCCGGCAACACAAAAAGCTTTGGCTCGTGCAGGTTTGAAAATTTCGGATATAGGTTTATTCGAACTGAATGAAGCATTTGCTTCGCAAAGTATTGCCTGTGTGCGCGATCTTGGAATCAACCCGGAAATTGCAAATGTAAATGGCGGTGCGATTGCACTTGGACATCCACTTGGTTGCACCGGTGCAAGAATTTCGGCAACACTCATTCACGAAATGCAAAAACGAAATGTGAAATACGGTCTGGCTACTTTGTGCATTGGTGTGGGGCAGGGCGCTGCGGTTATATTTGAAAAGGTTTAATATCGAATAACGAATTTTGAACATCGAATAATGAAGTGAAAAATGTTCTAACTTCGACATTCAATATTTTTTGTTAGGTGTTCATTATTTTTAAGGCAGGGCGCTCTGCTTGTGTTTGAAAGGTTGTAAGTCATGCGCTGCAGATGCGTGACAACTGATGTTTTAAAAAGTTTAGTGTCAAGAATTACAAACGCCAGACAACTTATGTGTCAACTTGCTGGACAAACAGGCACACAATAAAT
>JBIOHI010000055.1:0-10608 GCA_044448845.1 Bacteroidia bacterium | reverse complement strand
TTATTCACGTTCAGGAAAACTGAAATATTTTTATTGTACAAATAATCGATACCTGCATTCAGGTCAACCAATCCTTTCAAAGTCACATCTTCGTTCACATTTTTATCTCCCATGATTTTCGTGTAGCGTTGATCGATGGTGAAAATATCGGCACGCAGGATAAATTTATTTCCAATATTATACATCGCATTCAATTTGGTACGCAAGGTGGGGCGGGAGTATGGATGCTCCAGTTCTTCGAGTTTATAATTGTAATAATCGACCGTGATGGCAAAGCGGAATTGCGAACCCAGTTCATGTGAGAGTTCTGCTTTCAAATGGGTGACTGCACCATTTCCGTAAACGGAACTTTGACCGAGTTTTGCCGAGTCAAGTAGATAAAATAACATATTTTCCATTTTGCTCCATCCGCCCTGAACAAGGAATGAAGTTTGGGCTCCCAGCTTGCCCCTGAATCCTCCGTACACTTCAAAGCGATTGATGGTGTTCTCTAATTCAAGTGAACGTATAAAAGGATTTTCGGCTGTGATGCCCCGGTAATTATGACCTTGCTCGTAACCGGTAATTCCGGCATAAATAATAAACGTTTTTTCTATGATGGAATAACCTGCCTCGGCAACCGGAAATAAATTTGTGGTTGATTCTTTGGTGGATGAGAACACGGCAAGATTAAATCCGAGTTTGAGATAAAGTTGTTCCAGATCCAGTGTATAACGCGGATTCAGATCAAAGAATACACGTTGCAATTGAGGTGTCGTATCACCTGAAGAATTTTTTAAAGAAGTGATGAATAATTCCGTTTCCACTTCCAGCGGATTTCCCATGACACGTTTACTGAACTCTCCAAACAATTTAAAATTATCTTCCGCCATCGAATGGTTGTCGAAGAAATGATCGTATTTTGTTCCGAGTTTATAGTACAATTCGTCTTCTTCCTTTATGATATTACTATAGGAACCTTTCAGCTCAAAGCATTGAAAAACCTGGCTTTGCGGTGATATCACATTATTTAGCGTATCGGCTATTCCAAAAAGATTCACTCTCTTCCTGAAATAATTTACATCTGCCTCTAACACACTTTCAGGAGAGAATTTCTTTGCATAGCCTTCCACTTTATTTTCGCTGAAAGGATTATTCCCATCCGGATTGGAAGAAAAATGTTTGACAAAAACCCCGGCATTCCATTCTTTGTTTCTCACCGTGTTAAAATATCCTTCGAGGATAGGGGTGTTTAAATTTCCGTAACCGAATTTCAAATAATTATTTTTCAGCTTTGGAAGCAATGCTGTTCCCATCGAAAGAGGTTTGATCGTGTAAATGGTTGGTGTGGCACTGTGGCTGCTGTCGGGTATCTTCGAATAATCAAAGGTGGGTAATTTTATTTCCGGTACTTCCGGGTTCGGGTTGCTCGGAATTTTTATGGCATCGCTCAGCATCGGTTTTAAAACCTTTTCCACCTGGAAAACATTTGCCTTGAGCGAGTCCTGGGCGTTTGTTTTTATTTCTAACAATAAAAAAGTCAAAACAAGAAATAGTATTTTATATTTTATCATCTTTGGTTCGTTATTGTGTTATTGGTTATTCGTTATTGAGTTAATGCGATTTCAATTATTAATTCTTCATTATTAATTTTTCAATTCAACTTCCTTTTCCTCCTCAGGTTTTACAGCCGGTTTGGTCGCTTCCTCGGCAGCAAACAATGCTTTTAATTTCTCCCTTGCTTCGTTCTTCAACGTTTCGTTATCCACGTTATCGATCACACTTTGCAAAGTTGCTTTTGCCTGGAAATGATCTTTCATGGCCGAATAAATATCTGCGAGAAGGATAAATCCTTTGGCTGTCCAGAATTCATACGAAGAAAAATTCTGGTTCAGGTCGAACACTGTTTTTTTGGCTTGTTTCAATTCCTTTTTCAAAAACTGGATCCTTGCTAAATTGTATTTTGATTCAGCCGCCTGTTCATTTCTTGTTTCTTTGATCACGAGTTGGAAATAAGGCAGGGCAGAATCAGGCTGGTTATGCAGCATGTAATACCTCCCGATATTCAAATGCGCATCGTCCACTCCTTCTTTTTGCGTGAGCGTTGAATTCAGGTATTTGAAAGCACTTGCGGCAGCCGAATCAATTTTATTCAAAAGCTCAGCCGATTTCATTTCACCCAAATAAGCCACCGCGAGGTTGTCGCTTCCACCTGCGATCCGTTCGAGTATTGAATAATATTCGTACGCTTTGTTGTAATTCTTTTTCATGAAATACAACACCGCGCATTGTCTGGTAGCGCGCTCGGTGAAGTCGTTGCGGTTGTAAGTTGCCACGAATTCGTAATTGCCCAGGCACGAATCGTAATTCTTGTTCTTGAAATCACATTCGGCTTTGTAATAATTTGCCTTGAGGATAAAATACCCACCGCTGAATTTCGTGATATAATTCGCAAATGACCTTGACGCTTTGTTGCAATCACCGTTCTTGTAAATATTAAATGCCGATTCAAATGTCACCGAATCCTGGTAAGAGGGAGAGATAACAACGTTAGGTAACACTTTTATAAAATCGAGATAAGCTTCACTTTCGCCTTTGTTCACGAAAATATTTTTGATGACAACCAATGCCTGCCTCGCTTCGTCCGAGGTGGAATAATTGGTGATGAGTTGTTTGAATTCATTCAGCGCTTTCTCTTCGCGGTTGGAGTTGTAATAGGCCAAACCCTTGTTCAGCAAGGATTGTCGGATGTAAGGGCAACGCGGATAATTTTCAATGATGTACTGGAATTCGTTAACAGCATCATCGTATTTTTCAGTTTGCAGTTTCACATTGGCAATTTCAAACAATGCATCGTCAATGTAAGGTGATTTCGGGTAATCTGTTTTTATCTGCTCGAGTGTCGCTACTTTCTCAAGCGGTTTGCTCAGCACACCGAGTATCATCGATTTTTGGTAAAGCGCATAATCGGCACCGTTCCATTTATTCCGGATAACGACATCGTAACTTTCCACGGCTTTTGGGTATTGATGCAACACAAACTGGCAATCGGCAGTTCTAAGCGTGGCATCGGTCATCATCTCTTTATTCAGTTTTGAAAAATCCGTTGCTAAAAATTTGGTGAGTTCTTCGATGGCCTGCGCATACTTTTCTTCCTTTAAAGAGCAGTATCCTTTGTTGTAAAATGCGAGGTTGTAAAAACGGGTTTCCTTTATTTCGGCAAACGACTGGAACTTGTTGAAGTGATCGAATGCATCCGAAAATAAATTCTGGCGGTAGCTCAGTTCACCCATAAAAAAATGCGACTGGGCAAATAATTTCTTGTCGAATTCATACTGCATCGATTTTTTGAAAAGCTCCTCGGAGCCTTTAAAATCATTGTTCAGGAAGAGTTCTTCGGCACGGTAATAACACACCCGCTGGAAAGCCATCTTGTTTTCGTTGTTCGGATTTTTAATACTTTCGATGATGCGAATAGCTTCCTTATAATTTTTTGTACCAAGCAATAAATTCCCGAGATCGGTCTTGGCCTCATCGTTGAAATCCGAATTCGGGAACTCGGTCATGAACTTCGCAAAATCTTTGAGCGCATCCTGCTGGTTGGATAATTCATAGGAAAGTTTTGCCGAATTGAACAACGAAATCTCAGAAATCCGTTTGTTGAAATTAATGTGGTAAGCCTTGTCGAAGGCGAGTCTTGCTGCATCCTTATTTCCGGCATTCACATAACATTGCGCCAAATGAAAACTCGCGAACTGCGAAGTGGAATCATTGTCATCGGTGATCTGGGAAAATTGATCGGCTGCTTTTTCGAACTGTAAACTTTTAAAATAGGCGTAACCCAAACGGTAGATATCCTGCTTGCGTTTTCCAACCGGGGAATTCTGGTTGAACCGTTCGAGAAACGGAATGGCTTTACCGTATTCGCCCAAATTGAAATGCGATTGGCCGCAGATGCCGGAAACATCGGTGAGTATCTCCTTGCTTTTAATGGTGTCGGCAAACGAAACGACTTCAGCATATTGTTTTTTGGAAAATAAAATTTGCGCCACGTAAACCTGCGAAAGTGGACCGAAGGTCTTTGATTTGTTGATCCGGGTGAAATGAGCCAATGCCTCGTCAAAATTATTTTGCCGGTACAATACGTATCCGAAATAATAATTGGAAGCATCAAAATATTTTCCGTTTTGTTCTTTGATATTGTTGAAAGCAGTTTTTGCCTCATCAAATTTTTCGCTCTTGAAAAGGCAATACCCTTTGATGAACCAGTACTCTGAAGCTTCGGCAGGAGTGAGGTCTCCGGCTGCCACTTCTTCGAGGTATTTGATCGCTACTTTATTTTCCTTGTTCCGGTAATAATATTTTCCAAGCTGAAAAAGGGCAAGGTTTGCTTTCGGGCTTTCGGGATATTTTTCATGCACTTCTTTAAGCAGAGGCACTGCATCGGGGTTGAACAATTCCATAGCGCAAACGGCAGCGTAATATTCGGCATTGATCTTATTCCCGCGGTCGGAAGTGATGGAAGCGAATTCCCTGAAATGAACCTGGGCGGGAGCGTATTTTTCCTTGTCAAAAAGCTCGAGTGCCTGTTTGTAAACAGATGAATGATCTTCGTAAACAAGCGTCTTCTGTGCATTCGCGAGATTTGCGAATGGAAGAACAAAACAAAAAACAAGAAAACAGTTGAACAACCCTTTTAGCATGAACTCTGAAATTTAACTCACTCAAATCTATAAGCGAACTAAAAACCTGAGGGCGAAAATTATCCCCATTGTGGGTATAAGAGATGAGGGTTTGATGAAACAGAAATCAAGTGAGTGGATTACAAACTTTCATTTCGCTTGTATGCGTTGGTACACGCAAGGTTGAACAAATTAAAGATGTTTAAAATGAGATTTAATTTTTTAGACAGTGATTGTCCTTTCTCACAGAGAACGCGAAGCATGCACAAGGTTCACAAAGTTTTTTCTTAGTGTCCTCTGTCAAATCTTTTAGAACTTTGTGCCTGCGCACCGAAGTGCTTTGGCACACAGGTGTGTGAAATTGTTTTAAAAACTAAAATTCACTCCCAGCGTAGGCATAACAGGAAGCTGGTCAACACGCGTCATGTTGAGGCGATCGAAATAGAATACATTGTTGCGGTTGTAGATGTTGGTACAGGCTGCCACGATCATCATCGAAGTATTTTTACCCAATTTTATTTTCTTGGAAATGGAAACATCCATGCGGTGGAAATAAGGTAAACGTTGACTATTGTAAGCTCCGTAATAAACCCCAAGCGTTCCGTTCTGAGTCGTGTTATTCGTGGAAGCACCAGCGGAATAATTCGGGTTCTCGAATAATCCCTGGGTAGGCGTGAACGGAAATCCGGAACCGAAATTCCACCGTGCATTGAAACTCCACGATTCATTTTTACCGAGCGAATAGGTTGCTACTGCATTGGCATTGTGCCTCCGGTCGTAACTCGGCACATAGTTGCTGTTGCCGTCACTCAGATCCACGTAAGTCAGCGAATACACGAGCCAGATGTAAAGATGTTTGTAATCGTACCTGTAAAGAATATCACCTCCAAAAGCTTTTCCGTTCTCGAAAATAAAATCAGGGTCGGATGCGGTCAATTTGTTGTTGTTCAATTCGGGTATCTGCAGGAAATTTTTATAGAACCCTTCGATGTTGATGGAACCGTGCTGCCCGATATCCGCTTCCACTCCTCCTACATAATGTATAGCTTTCTGCAATTTCGAACTTCCGTCAATTCCAAGTTTGGCATTGCTCACACTCGAATTCGGTGAAGATAAAAAACCATAAAAGAAATTCACGACATCCTGGTTGGAAGTGGTACTCATCAGGTTTTGGGTGTAATACCCTGCCGCACCTTTCAACCTGATCTTATCACTTAAATTATATTTCATGCTGAACCTCGGCTCAAAAGTAACTTCACCAACGGAAGCGTAATCCTGGATACGTATTCCCGGTTCGAAAAGAAATCTTCCGATCACTGTTTTGTATTTGAAGTAACCACATAGTTCGGTGTTGCTTTGCGCCTGCTGTATCTGGAAATTATAAGCATTCACAAAATTGAAGTTGGTGTTAAAACCATTCATTTCGAAACCGTATTTCAGATCGTCCTTTCCAATGAATGAAGTGAAATTGAGCCCGATGTTAAACCCATGAATATCGCTGTTGAGTGTATTACCATCACCCTCCACCTGTTCCATGAAATAATCGGAATACGCGACTGTTCCGTTGATCACCGTAGAACCGCTGGTAACGAGGAAAAAATTGGAACCGCCACCGATGGATTTCCAGTCGAATTGATTGGTATTGGCATAATTCACATTATCAAAAAAACCAAAACCAAAAAAACTAACTTTACTCCCATTGTCGCTCAACAAAGAAATTTTCGAATAAATATCGTTGAATGAAAAAGGCAGGCCGTTTGTTCCGGCATACGGATAGAGGATCTTAGAGGTTTGATCGAGGTAGGATGTTTTATAGGAGACGATAAAAGAAGCACTGCTTCCTTCTTTGAATTTACTGATCGGGCCTTCGAATAAAATTTTTGATGAGATCGGGTTGGTATTCACTTTTCCCGAAAAACGAACTTTATTTCCTTCACGGGTCGAAACATCAATGATGGAACCGATCCGGCCCCCGTATTGTGCATTGAATCCACCGGCAAAAACATCCGCTGAACGAATGATGTCGGCATCAAAAACCGAAAACAACCCGATGGAATGAAACGGATTATAAATGGTCATTCCATCCAGGAGAATTTTATTTTGAACCGGAGGACCTCCACGCATGTACAATTGCCCACCCTGGTCGCCACTAAAAACCACACCGGGAAGAATTTGTAAATACTGGGCAAGATCAGGCTCTCCACCAAACGAAGGAAGTTGTTTGAGTTCGCGTTGGGTGATGGTGATGTTGGAAACCCTTGTCTCCGTTTGCGCCTTTTGCTTTTCGGCTGAAATGCTCACCTCGTTCAACTGGTGTGTTTTCCGGATCATGAATATTTTTTGCGTGGTGATCTTTCCTTCCGAGATCATGATGGTAACCCTGGCCGTGTCGTATCCCGTGTAATAGCAGGTCAGTTCGTAGGTTCCCGGTTTGATGCGGGTGAGGGCATAAAAACCGTTCAGGTCGGTTTGCTTTCCCAATTTCAATTCGCGTATAAAAATGATGGCTGAAATAACTGGCTCCCCGTTCTCCTTGTCGTACACATTTCCCCTGATCTCGCCAAAAGCGGACTGGGCGTAAATGCCCGTAATTGCAAGGGTTAACGTGGTTATGACCGCACAGAAAATTCGTTTGAAATAATAATTCACGGGTGGCGAATATAGCAGATTCATTGTTTTTTATGCACTTAAAATTTATTCTAATAGAATCAAGACACTGATTTTACAGCAAAGGTTCAGTCAACAATTTTGGAAATCGGGAACCAATGTGCAATATCCGCGTTTGCATAGCGTTTTATTAATCTTATTTTTGCTAAAATTTATTTTTAATGAGAAAGGCACTTTTAGCCACACTTTTTTCTTTACTAACCTTTGTTTCATTTGCACAGCAACCTGCTGCCATTAGCATGCAGAATTTCGCTACGGTAAAGGTGGATGAACTTTCTGATGACCAGGTGAACCAGTTCTGGACACAGGCGCAAGCCAGCGGGTTGAACCTTCAGAAGATCGAGCAACTCGCCATCCAGCGAAAAATGCCCCAGGCCGAGTTCAATAAACTCAAAGCGCGGATCGAAAAACTGGCAAAATCATCAGGCACGGAAATAAACGCAGTTCAGGCAGACAGGGAGGTCACTTCTGAAAAAAATATTGCTCCTGATGTGAAAGAGATCAACGCGGCATTCAGTAATTTAAAACCCAAGATTTTCGGTGCCGATCTGTTTACGAACAAGAATCTTACGTTTGAACCGAATATAAAAATTGCCACCCCTGTTAATTACCGTCTCGGACCTGATGACGAACTCCTCATCGATATTTTCGGAACCTCTGAAGCCACTTACAAATTAAAGATAAGCCCGGAAGGAGTCATTCGCCTGCCCAATGTGGGTCCCGTGGATGTAAGCGGATTATCCATTGATGAAGCCTCGAAAAGAATTTCGTCTAAACTCTCCACCTATTATTCAGGAATAAGATCAGGTGAATCAAAAGTAAATGTAACACTTGGAAATATCCGGAGCATTAAAGTAACCATTCTCGGGGAAATTAATTTACCCGGAACTTACACCTTGCCTTCGTTAGCTACAGTGTTCAATGCATTGTATGCCTCCGGAGGTCCCAATGAAAAAGGATCCTTCAGAAACATCAAGCTGGTTCGTGATGGTAAGGCCATTCAAACCATTGACGTGTATGAATTTATTTCCAAAGGATATTCACCGGGAAATGTGCAACTGCGCGACCAGGATATCATTAAAGTAAGCGCTTACGAAAACCGCGTGGAACTAAAAGGAGAAGTAAAAACCACGGGACTTTTTGAATCCGCAAAAAATGAATCGCTGAAAGAAATTATTTCTTATGCTGGCGGATTCCTCGATGATGCTTACACCGATAAGATAAAACTGGTGCGTAACACCGAGAAAGAAAAAAGTGTCGCGGATGTTTCATCCAGCCAGATCAATTCATTCAAACCGCAAAACGGAGATGTATTCACCATAGGGAAATTGCTGGAACGTTTTTCCAACCGGGTTCAGTTGAATGGTGCGGTATTTCGCCCGGGCTACTTTGCTTTGGAGAATGGCTTGACCATAAAAGACCTGATCAATAAAGCGGATGGATTGAAAGAAGATGCTTTTACCGAAAGAGGAATCATCTACAGGCTGAAGGAAGATAATTCAACGGAGGTTTTATCCTTTAACGTAAAAGATGTGTTGAACGGCAAAGGAGATATTCCTTTGAAGCGTGAAGATGTTATTCAGATTGCATCCAGGTTGGAAATGCGCGATGCTTATAAAGTGACCATCAGCGGGGAAGTGCAGAAACCGGGAACTTACAATTACGGGGAAAACATGAAAGTGGAAGACCTGATCATCGCGGCCGGTGGGCTGAAGGAATCTTCATCCGACAAAGTGGAAGTTTCGAGGCGAATAAAAAATGCCGACCCGAATTCAAAGACGGGTGAGATTTCGAAGATATTCAAATACCAGATCAACAAAGAAAATCTTCAAACCGCATCCGACCTGGTGTTGATGCCCTTTGATCATGTGAGTGTTTTTCCTTCACCGGGATATACCCAGCAAAAGAATATCCGCATCGAGGGGGAAGTTTTGTTTCCCGGCCAATACAGCATCAGTACAAAAAATGAAAAATTATCGGAGATCATCCAACGGGCGGGAGGCTTGACAGCTCAAGCCTTTCCGGAAGGTGCGATCCTCATCCGAACCATTAAAGAAACGGAGATTGATAAAATAATCCGTTCGAAAAAAGTAGAAGCGATCAGTAAGCAAAGTTCCGACACCACCAAGGGAAGAACTTTAGGAGAAAAGGATTCAATGAATTTATCCAATATCGTGGGGATCAACTTAGAAAAAATTTTAAAGAAACCCAATTCATCTTACGATATTTTGCTGGAAGATAATGATGTGATCCGTGTACCGAAAATGTTGCAAACCGTTCAGATCAGCGGTGAAGTTCTTTATCCGGTAAAAGTGAAATACCGAAGTGGCAAAGGCTTTAAAAGTTATGTGAACGGTGCAGGCGGGTTTTCCGCACGTTCACTTAAAAGGAGGGCTTACATCGTTTATGCAAACGGAACAGCGGAAAGTACCAGGCATTTCATGTTCATGAATTTTTACCCGAAAGTGAAACCGGGTGCCGAGATCATTGTACCCGTTAGAGAAGAAACAAAAAGGATAACAGCTCTCGAAATTGCGAGCATCGCTACCAGTGCAACAACGCTTTTGTTTTTATTGGTAACAATTATACCGAAGTTGTAAAAAATAATAATGGCTGAACAGGAAATTACATTAGGAAGTTTGAAGGCGCTGATTAAAGAACTTTTGCTTTACCTAAAGCAAAAGCTTAAAATAATTATTATTTTTTCCATTTGCACGGCTTTGCTCGGAATGAGTTATGCCTTGCTGAAGAAAACACGTTACAAAGCGGAGATCAGTTTCTTCCTGAATGAAAAGGAAAATATTATGGGAGCCGGCATATCGGGTATTGCCGGGCAGTTCTTAGGTATGAGCGGAGAGACCGACTGGCCCAGCGAGGACAAATTAAAGGATCTTGTATTTACGAAACGTATACTGACCGAAAACCTGTTAACCACAATTTCGGTGCAGGGCAAAAAGGAACTCATGGTCAATCATTTTATCCAGACCAATAAATTTGAAAATGTGTTTAGCTCCGATACCATCCTTGATGGATTCAAGGAGTTCACTTCTTCGGATCCTTCCAAACTCAGCTACCGTGAATACCACGCAATGGATCTGATCATCGATTTTATCCGGAAAACGAAATTGGTCAAAGTGTCCACCACCACCAAGGAAACCATTATGGGAAATAAAGGCGGAGGGATCATTACCTTCGAAGTGATCACCAAATCGGAGATACTGTCGAAGGAATTTGCTACCAACCTGCTTCGTGTTTTAAGCGATTTTTATATTCATAAAAC
>JBIOHI010000054.1:0-10610 GCA_044448845.1 Bacteroidia bacterium | reverse complement strand
TTCACACAACACTTGTTTTTGTGAAAGAAAAAGATTCGATCACGGTAGGCATTCCCAATTATGTTCCCAACAGTTATTTTGCGAGTCCAACTTTCCGTATTGGCGGAAGCCAGTATCAAAATGACACAGGAGCATTTTGCATGTATAAAGGTGATACCAATTTTGTTATAGTAAATAATCTCATCCAGGGAAAAATCTATAATGTGCTTGTTTGGGTATTACGCGATTCCGATAACCTTTATGCAACTCAACCAACCCTTGGAAGCGGGACTTCGTTACCTCTGCCATTGCCTAAAAAATTAATTCATTACTGGCATTTCAACAATCATTCAACCGGATTGCTTACACCGGTCATAGCGAATTCTTTTGGTTACTACGGAATTCCTGCAGATTACTCCACACTCGATACAACCAAAGCCGCGATTTTTTACCGTACCCTAACCGGAACTTCCGATAATTACCAGACGTATTGGGATACTACTGCCGGTACCTATAACAATGTAAGATTGGGCAATCCTCCCGGTGCATCGTTGCGTGTAAGAAATCCCAGCGACAGCATGCAATTGTTGTTTTACATTCCAACCACCCATTACCAAAATATTGTGATCAAATTTGCCTGCCAGAAGTCGAGCATCCAGTATGCCCAATACCAGCAAAATTATGATTACAGCATCAATGGCGGAAACACCTGGAGAACTTCAGGATTATCCATGCTCCTTGATTCGAACTTCACCGAAAACTTTTCAACTGTTACGATCACCCTGATGGCGAATGACACGTTTGCATACAATAACCCTTCATTTGTTTTTCGTATAAGATTCTCAGCAGATCCCGGAGATTCCATCGGACTGCCGTCATCCACCGCCGGGAACAACCGTTTTGATAATTTCACCGTAGAAGGAGATACCACCACAGTTACACCTTACATCGGTGTGAATGAAATTGAAAAGACCGTTTCATCCTTTACTCTTTTTCCGAATCCGGCAAACAATCAATTAACCATCAGAACCGAGAACAGTACCACCAAAAATATTTTCATCATGAATATTACCGGGCAGGTTGTAACTCAAAAAAGCAGCAATGACACTGAGATCAAAATAGACCTTTCTAACTTGCCAGCCGGATTGTATTTTGTGCGTGTCGCACAAGGTGATTCGCAGTCGATGAAAAAACTGATGAAGGAATAATCGTCAGACGCATTTGGCGTCAGACGGTTAAAACTCAATTATTTTTGATTAAGTGATTGGTTGATTCATCGAAATTCATTTAAGAAGAAAAATACCGAGCTTGCTGATAGCGGTCTGACGCGTGATGCGTCTGACCACCAACCGTCATACGTACGATTCAACCAATTTATTGATTCAATTAGTGAATGAATGAATCCAATAAATTCATTTCAGAAAGAAATACGGAACTTTTTAGCACACGGAATTAGCGGTCTGACATGTTATGCGTCTGACCGCAACCTTATTGCTTCGCGTTGAGATCGTAAGAGTATTTGACGTAAACGTATTGATCATTGTAGTTGTGATCGTAGGGGCCGAATTCGGTATAAGGCTGGTAACCGTAATCTGCGGAGATCGTCATGCCTTTATAGAATTTGTAATACACTTTTCCGATAATGGATAATCTCAATGATGAAGGTGTATAAAGCGTGGCATCAGCAGTTGAATTAGTGTACATGGCAATCGCTCCAACTTTTTTAGGAATAAAATCGTATTGAAACTGCCCGGAAAATGTATTGATGTTATTGATCAATAATCCGGTAACATCGGTAACATTTGTTCTTCCATACTGGATACCGAGCGTGCATTTCTTCAAAAATATTTCCGTGATTCCCGCGGTGAGGCTGTTAAATAAAGTCCCAACATCACTACGTATCAGGTCATCCCGGTTACTGGTGGTGTACATGATACGGATCGTGTGGGTCATTCCCCAGAAATCCCTGGTATAATTGGTACCTACCGATATGTTTCTCAGGTTATCATTGATCTTCAGGTAATCTGCAAAAGAATCCACTTGATTGATGGACTGACGCACCTGGTTGGAAAACATACAGAACACCTGTGGAATATTCGGATCGATGTTAATGTTGATATTGGCTGTAATAACCTTTGTTTGAATACTCGAAATCTGCGTACTTGAAAGATTATTCAAAAATTGCTGGTAACTCACTGAACCGATTATTTTCCGTTGCCAAACCCAGAAACGTTCAGAAACAGAGTAACCTTCATAATTATTTTTCAAAAACGGATTTCCCAAACTCTGGTAGGAAGAACCTATTTTTTTGTACTCTGCCGAAAAAGATTGCGGACCCATAGTAAAATTCAACTGTCCATAATAGGAAGTCATGCCTCCATCAGAAAAATTGAGAGGAACAGTGGATGTATTAACAATAATAATATTGGAGAATGCATTCGGATCAAAAGGCATGGCTCCGAAAGTTTTTTCAACCGAATCTTTATTGATCCGTTTTGAGATATCATTCGTAATGATACTTATAGCGGCACCTGCGTTTATATTCAATCTTTTCTTGAAAAAGTTTATATAGATATCTGTTCCGCCAACGACATTTTGTGCAGGGTTCACACCATACCTGATGGAAGTGGTATCATCAGTGGCTTTCATACCCGTAAAACCGATCTTGAAATAATCCTTTTTTTGGCCGAATTCAAAACGCACTGCATTGACCGATCTCCGGAAAGTACCGTTTACTCCAATATAGGTGGAATCAGAAGTATTCATATTGGCCGGAGGAATTCCCACTCCGTTCCATTTTGATAAAGATCCTTCTTTGGCTTTATTCAGATCTCCGGAAGTGAACATGATCGCACTGTTTCCCCAACGGATGCTTGCCTTAAATCCATTCACACGCACACCGGTCAAAATCAGTTTATCAAAATTCGGATTTACATCACCAACCAATACCTCGAGTCCTTTATACTTAAATCCCGATTGAAAATAATTCCTGGATTGGGGGGCAGAATTATCATTATCAGATGTACCAAAATACCGGATCGGGATCGTAAGGTCTTTGTATTTGGCATCCACGTTGACATTGATTGTACGGGTAAATAATGGCTCCTGCCTTAATGCCAATGCTGCATCCGATCCTGATAAAAACTCCTGCTTGTTGTCCATATCAATCCGTCCGGCAAAAGTAACATCCTTAAAGATGGATTTGTTTTTTGCTGCCTCATCACCAGGAGAAGAAACGACCGTAACATACCACCCGTGGTATTTAAAAATTTCCGTTCCTAAAAAACGGGTCCATATTTCGATCTTATGATTTCCCGATAACAAAGCTGTCGGGGTAATGGCACTCATTCTGTTTCCTGTAGCCCTAACGGTTGCGGTGAGCAATTGCCCGTCTAAGTATATTTTAACATCTTCCGCATTAAAAGTAAATTTATCATTCACTACCACCGAAATGAATAAATATTCTCCTGCATTGATAGGAATATTAGGAAGCGGGCTAAGCACCTGCCATTGCACTTCGTCATCTGTTTGCGCAACTGATTTATGAGAAACGAAAAGCAGAGCCACCGAACAAAACAAACATCCTATGAAAAAATTCCGCATCTTCTGATTCTTTAAAATTTATTAATTCTATCTTTTTTTATTCTTTTTTCCTGGCGGGCAGCCCAAACAGATCCTTCATGATCTTGTCGATCATTTGTTCATCTGTTTTTACTGCAGCGGGTTTCACCGTGATGGTGGCAAAATCTTCCACATCGTTCACCTTCACCACTACCGCCATGGTTCCGGGTTTCAAACCCGCAACAAACAATCCCGTTGAATCCACGGTTCCTTCCAACGGTGTTACTTTCCATTCCATTTCGGTGATCTCTACCGGCATGTTGTTGGCATCATAACCAACCGCTTCAAACTGAAAACTGCTTCCCGCATTAATAACAGCATCCGATGGTTCGATCTTGACGTGTGTAATAGTTTTCTCTTCTTCGACTAAAGTACGGCTGATACTTTCGGGCGCATCGTGCAAAAACCAAAATACTTCACTCGGAAATAATTGGGTGGTCTTTGAATTGCTTACCTTGGCGATCACCTGCCAGGCGTAAGTTTTTCCGTCAACCAGTTGCTCGGCATAAACCGGGTATGGAAGAATATTTCCGACATTGTCGAGTTTTTTAAACTGCGGAATATTCCTGACAGCTTCTTCGGGAGATTGACCGTCATTCACCATGTATAAATAAAAATCAAACTGGTCGGCCTGACCAAACCATTGAAAAACCGGGTAACCGTTGATCACCACTTCGGGTGGCCGGTTAAAATTATTTCCGGGACTGATCAGTTCGGGTTTGTAATTCGGATTGGTAATTAAAATAGTTACTTCATTGTACACGGGTGAATTTCCGGCAGCCGGATCTGTGATTTGCAGTTGGAACGTATAATTATCCGGTGGGAACATACCACTTTGCCTGACCTTGTTTAACAGATCCGGTCCTGCTGTGGAAGCGTCAAGCTTAGGAAAATCTTTGTTGGTCAACCGCAATACTGCGTTCTCTCCTATTTGTGCTATAGTTTTGGTCATGGTTCCCACCGTACCTAATGAACCCGTAAACATGGTGACCGTAACGACAACATTTGACCTGACCTTGTCATCATTGTAAATGGTCACATAAAATAAATTCGGGCTGCCGGCAAAATTGGTCGGATCAAAATCACTCAGGTTGAGGGTTTGAACCGGCATCACCTCAATGACCCCGCGGAGTTTCGAGAAGGAATAGAAAATTTCGAAAGCTATTTGCGGGTACCCGGGTTTTGGAAGAATTTCATTATTGGTAGTAACCGTTACTCCATAAACTCCGATTTTGGAATTATCGGATGTGATCTTTATCGTGGCCGTTAGCATTTCTTTGTTATGCACTCTCACCAGGTTTGGATCAATATAAATGTTCGGGCCCATGTCAATTTTCGTGATACCCTGTAAGAAACTCGTTCCGGAACCTTTGATCATCACATCCATTGTTTGCCCGGTACTGCCTGCGTTGGGAGCAATGGATGTTAAAGTCGGAACAATAGTCTGAGCTTTCATCAGAATATTGAATGCAACAAATGATACTAAAAGGAAAATTCTTTTCATTCCGTTCTAATGTACTATGTTACGAATCTATAAGAATATTTTTAAAATGTGCAACTTTTTAACGCAAGTATAAAAAATATTCTATGGATCGTCCCGATTTTAAAATGAAATGCTTTTTTTCTTTATTGTTGCAATTCCGAATTAAATAATTCATTTGATTCCGGGTTGAACTCTATTAATTATAAGAAAATGAAAAGATATAAACCGATCGACAAACAATTATTCATCGAGAATCGTGAACGTTTCCGTAAACAGATGAAAACAAAATCCATTGCCATATTCAACAGCAATGAAGTAATGCCCCGTAACGGTGACGCGAGTTACGATTACAAACAAAACTCCGACATGTACTGGCTTACCGGTATCGACCAGGAAGATTGTGCCGTGGTGATATTCCCCGATTGTCCCGTTGAAACCTACCGTGAAGCTTTGTTCATCCGCAGAACCAATGCAACCATTGCCGTTTGGGAAGGACATAAATACACCAAGGAAGAAGCCACGGCTGCTTCGGGAATAAAAAGTGTTTTCTGGATGGATGAGTTTGATACAAACACGCGTGCCATCATTCTCATGGCTGAAACTATTTATCTCACGCTGAATGAAAATGACAGAAATTCAAATTCGTTTTTAACTAAAGATATTGCGTTCGTAAAACAAATGAAAGAGAAATTTCCTCTTCACAATTTCGAACGTGCTGCACCAATCACGCAACGTTTGCGCAGCATCAAAACACCGCTCGAAGTGGAAGTGATGAAAAAAGCCATAGCTATTTCGGAAAAAATGTTCATGCGCGTTTTGAAATTCATGAAACCCGGTGTCACCGAATACGAAGTGGAAGCCGAAGTGATCCATGAATTTTTGCGGAACGGTGCTGCCGGACATTCCTTCACTCCTATTGTGGCGAGCGGAAAAAATGCATGCGTGCTTCACTATATTGATAATGCCGGTGTGTGCAGCGACGGAGAACTGCTGTTGCTCGACACCGGAGCTGATTACGCCAATTATGCCAGCGACATGACCCGTACTTTTCCGGTGAACGGACGTTTCACCAAACGCCAGAAGGAAGTTTATAATGCCGTTTTGCGCGTGATGCGTGAAGCAATGAAATTATTAAAACCCGGAGTGTTACTGATGCAATACCACGATGAAGTTTGTAAGATCATGGAAAAAGAATTACTCGATCTGAAACTGCTTACACCGGACGATATCAAGAAACAGGATCCGGCATGGCCGGCATTTAAAAAATATTACATGCACGGTACTTCGCACTTTCTGGGAATTGACGTACATGACGTGGGCATGCGTTACGAACACATGAAGGCAGGCATGACCTTCAGTTGCGAACCCGGAATTTATATTCCCGAAGAAGGAATTGGAATTCGTTTGGAGGATGAAATTTTAATTACCGAAAACGGCTGCATGGACCTGATGGCTCACATCCCGGTTGAAGCGGAGCATATTGAAGAGTTGATGAATGCTAAATAATCTAAAGTTTGAAGTTTAAAATTTAAAGTTTGAGCATCCAGAATCGAGTATCCAGAAATCCAGCATACGGTATTGAACTCTAAACCTTTTGAGCTAACTATTATCAACCTTTAATCAAATAAACATGGATGCCATAAAAGATTTAAGATTTGCCGTTTTGATCGATGCCGATAATGTTCCATATACCAACGTGAAACAGATGTTTGAAGAAATAGCGAAATACGGAACACCTACTTTCAAAAGAATTTATGCCGACTGGACCAAACCAACGGTGTCGGGATGGAAACGCGTGCTGCTCGAAAACGCCATCACTCCCATTCAGCAATACAGTTACTCCACCGGTAAGAATGCTACGGACAGCGCCATGATCATCGATGCGATGGACATTTTATATTCGGGAAAAGTGGATGGATTTTGCATTGTATCCAGCGACAGCGACTTCACCCGGCTTGCAACGCGTTTGCGTGAAGCAGGAATGAAAGTGATCGGGATCGGTGAAAAGAAAACCCTGCCTCCGTTCATCACCGCATGCGATAAATTCATTTATATTGAAATTCTTGGCACCACGGAAAAAGAAATTCCTCACAAACAGGCGAACAGTTCCGATAAAAAAATTCCGATCCCTGCTAAAAGTTCTTTAAGCATCGTGGATTCATCGGTGATAAAATTACTGCACGACAGTATCGCTGACCTCGCAGATGAAGATGGATGGACTTTCCTGGGCGACCTCGGCAATTTTATCCTGAAAAAACAACCCGATTTCGATGCAAGGAATTATGGATTTCCAAAATTGTTACCACTCATCAAAAGCATCAAACGATTTGAAGTGGACGAAAGATTTACCGGGAAAAATAATATCAAGCTGGTATATGTAAGAACAAAGTAAGCCGAGGTAAGGGGAAACGGTTTTTTTGATAGGGATCGTATAACCGGATCCGTGCGTCTTGCAAACATTTCCCTGAAAGAGAGAATTTCGATCCTGAATTCCTGTACGAAATGCAAAACATAGATCGTTAGGCAATACCCTTTATTGATATCCACCCATTGAAAAAAAACCTTTTTTTTGTTTTCTTTTTTATCCTGTTGCAATCCGTTGCACAGCCCGTTCACAGGATCACCGGTTTCCTCGGCATTTATCACACTTATACCGGGTACACTTATGCTGATTCCACCGGAACAGATTCGGCATTAATTCAGGATATGTTCAGGTTTGGCGAAATGAATTTCCCAAACCAAAGCATCGACCACGGTTTTGGATTTCAACAAAATGTAGATTCATGCAACAGTTGGAATGCTAACCGGGTATTCGGGATCATTCAACCTCCTTCGGAAGGCGGAGTTTATAATCAACCATTCGATACCGCGCTTCTTTCACCTTTTGATATTTCCATTCACCCCGGCATGATCCAGGGTGGCCAGCGTTTTTCAAAATTATCACAGTTGTATGGCACGTATTGCGGAGTGGTGTTTGACGACTGGAACAGTGATACCGCTATCACCCACCAGGTTCGTGATGCAGTGCAGGGAAAACAGGTTGACTCTAACGGAAATGTTGATTACAGCAGTCACGCCACCACCCCATACAATAAATTATTCATCGTAAGTTATGGCACCTGGGTACCTCCGGGGGCATTGCCATTTATAGACGGATTTTCACTCTGGTATTATGACAATCAAAATTGTTGCTATACCAAACTCGATTCCGACATCACTACCCTGCATAATGGTTGCCCGGGCAAAGAGATTTTGGTTGGCATTTATATTCTGAATGGCAACCTCGGTTGGACGAACCCGGTAAGTGTTCAATACATGCTTCAACACGCACTCAACCGCTATGATGAGGGCGATATCAATGGGATCACGCTTTTTGCCGGGCCGTTTTTGGACAAAAATTCAATGCCCCTGAGCCAGTGGAATGCGCTTGCACTTCCGCGGTGGTTAGATTCTTTATATTATCCTTACCTCGGTGAAGCGTATGGAAAAATATCAGATTGCAGCACGGGAAAAGCTTTACCGGATGCCTTCATCCGTGTCTTTTGCAAGGGAAGAGTTTCGGGTGATACTTTATTTCGCAGCAGCCAAAAAACGGATTCAACCGGTAAATTCCATTTGGGACTTTGGGCAGGAAACAGGAATACTGATTCCACATATTACTGGCTCGTTGCCGAAAAAGCCGGTTATGATAATGGGACCATCGGATTTTGGGTCAAAAGAAACCGGGTCACAAATATTCCGGATTTTTCAATCTGTGTTTCGAAGGAAAAAGCAAATCCGATCTCTTCCGATCTGCTCATTTTTCCCAATCCTGCCGGGGAATATTTAAATGTTCGGAGTGACCTTATCTTTAATGGTGAAATGCGGATCATCGATGTATTGGGTCGACCCCTTCTTATTCAACCTTTGGTAAACGGACAAGCTACATTAGCTGTTTCCTTATTGAAACCGGGATTTTATTTTCTCCAACTTCGAAGCGTGGAGGGTTTTACGGTTGTTAAAAAATTCGTGAAACGTTGATACTAAAAATCAATCGTTGTCAATTCTTCATAATAATTTTTCAAAATCATTTTCATTCGTTTCTTTGCAATACATTCTATTTTTATGGCAGAAAATAAAACCAAACCCGGAAAAGAAAACATCAACGAATTTCTTGCATCCTTTGAACCAGGCATTCAGGACGATTGCAAAACATTAATCAAAATTATGAAAAAAATAACCGGTAAACAGCCCGTGCTTTGGGGCGGGGCAATGATCGGTTTCGGAACATATCATTATAAATATGCCAGCGGACACGAAGGAGATTCTTTCCTCACGGGATTCTCTCCGCGTAAAGCAAATCTTACCATTTACGGGATGACGGGTTTCGACAGGCACAAAGAATTGATGGCAAAATTAGGAAAATATAAAACCGCCAAATCGTGTTTGTACATCAAAAAACTTTCGGATGTAGATGTAACTGTTTTGGAAAAACTAATTGCGGAATCCTATAAATGTATGCTTGAACATTATTTGAAAATGGTTAAATCGGTTTAGGGTTTGGAGTTTGGAGTTTAGGGTTTGGAGTTTAAAATTTAAAGTTTAAAGTTTTGCTAAGATCCGGTATCGGGAATCAACATTTATCCTTTATTTTTACATCCTGAATGTACGCCATCGTTGACATTGAAACCACCGGAGGTCATGCCGAATCGAACAGCATAACCGAAATTGCCGTGTTCATCCACGATGGAAAAAAAGTAGTGCACCAGTTTGAAACGCTACTGAAACCCGCACGCTGGATACCGGCTTACATCACCGGTTACACAGGTATCACCAACGAAATGGTGGAAGATGCACCGTTGTTTGATGACATTGCCGAAGAACTTTTTGAATTGCTCAACGGAAAAATTTTTGTAGCACACAATGTCAACTTTGATTATTCATTTATCCGCAGCCATTTAAAAAGTTCGGGTTTCGATTACAACAGCAAAAAATTATGCACCGTTCGTTTGAGCAGGAAAATATTTCCCGGGTTGCGCTCTTACAGTTTGGGAAATATTTGCGCCTACACCGGAATTGATATTGAGAACCGCCACCGGGCAGGAGGTGACGCCATCGCCACAGTTGAGTTGTTTGAAAAAATATTGCGCGAAGATAAAAACGGAGCGATCGATGAATTTTTAAAACGCGGTTCGAAAGAACAAGTGCTTCCGCCCAATTTGCCAAAAAAACAATTTGACGACCTGCCCGAAAAACCGGGCGTTTATTATTTTCACGATGAACATGGGAAAGTCATTTATGTGGGCAAAGCAGTAAACATTAAAAAACGTGTGGGAACGCATTTTGGCGGGAACTCCACCCGAAAACAGAAGCAGGATTTCCTGAGAACGATTCACAGCATCAGTTTCGAACCTGTTGCCACTGAGCTGATGGCGCTTATTCTCGAATCCATTGAAATAAAGAAACACTGGCCTGAATTCAACCGGGCGCAAAAGAAACCTGAGTTTGCTTTCGGGATTTACGATTACGAAGACCAGAACAGTTATAT
>JBIOHI010000053.1:0-10672 GCA_044448845.1 Bacteroidia bacterium | reverse complement strand
GCCATAAGGAGAAGTTTTCGGTGTGGTAACCGAACCTGCAAGAATTATTACTACAAGAAATAACAATGCTGAAATCAAGAATATTTTTTTCATGCTTAAAAAAATTGGCTAAACAAATTTAGAAATTTAATTGAGAATAAAAAGTTGGGCTCAAAGACACCTCCTCTGTCTCTCCTCCTTGTTCTCGACTTCGCTCGGACTGACAGGAGGAGACCTGCGCGCTGGCTTCGGGCTGCGCGTAAGCCTTCCCCCTCTTCAGAAGGGACAGAGGGGTGTGTCAATGAAAGCTTGTTTGTTCCGTCAACCTCACAAAAAAAACTCAACATCGCTGCTGAGTTTTCATTTCAATTTGTATCGGAGAATTTAAACCGCGTCAACCGGCATCGGATCGATCGAAACAAATGACCTGTCGTTTGCCTTCTTTTTGAAGATTACTTTTCCGTTCACTAACGCAAATAACGTATGGTCTTTTCCGATTCCTACATTATTGCCCGGGTGATGTTTGGTTCCGCGTTGCCTTACAATGATATTGCCGGCAGCAGCCATCTGGCCGCCATATATTTTTACTCCAAGTCTTTTGCTGTGCGACTCTCGACCGTTCTTTGAACTACCGACCCCTTTTTTATGTGCCATGTTATTATCTTCTTAAAAAATCAGTTGTTAATGGATTCAATTTGAATTTTGGTGAAAGACTGCCGGTGCCCGTTCATCTTGCGGTATCCTTTCCGTCTCTTCTTTTTGAAAACGATAACCTTGTCGTCTTTCAAATGGTTTAATACTTTAGCATTGATCGATGCGCCCGAAACTTTAGGATTACCTATTTTCACCTTCCCGTCATTATCAACGAGAAGCACGTCATTCAGTTCAATGCTGGCGCCTTCCTCTTGCGGCAACCTGTGCACGTAAAGGGTCTGGTCTTTTTCTACTTTAAACTGCTTGCCAGCGATTTCAACTATTGCGAACATTATTTTTTAAATTAAGGGTGGCAAATATAAGCCGCTATTTGTGATTTACAAAATTTCTTTTGGCGGCTTCACACCTCTATGTTACAGGGAAATAACAAAATTCATTTTTCGATATTCCCTGCCCGGTGTTCATTATTCATCAGGAGTGTTCTATCACCCATTTGGCCACTTTGGGTGCCAGTTCTTTTTGGGACTTGCTTCCCACAAAAACCCCTATATGCCCGCCATGGAATGCGTAATGTTCCTTGTCTTTTGAACCAATAACCTCGTTTATCGGTGTGGTTGAACTGTTGGGAATAATATTGTCTTCCGTTGCGTAAATATTGAGGAAAGGAATCGTTATATTTTTCAGATCCACTTTTTGCCCGCCCAATTCAAATTCTCCCTTGATCAGCTTATTTCCCTGCCAAAGATCTTTGATATATTTCCTGAACAATTCTCCGGGAAGGTCCGGGCAATCTGCTTTCCATTTTTCCATGCGGAGGAAATTCCCGAGTTTCGCTTCATCCTGCATGATATCAGGCAATGCCAGGTATTTCTGGTATTCCATGCTTGGCTTCAACATATTAAAACCGTTGTTCAGCATTTGTGCTGGAATGATTCCCAACGTATCTACCATCGAGTCCACATCTATATCTTTCGTCCAACGAAACAGCATGCACTCGTTTCCTGAAAAATCAAACGGGGCTACATACGTTGCCAGTGTTTTAAATTTGTTAGGAAAAAGAGCAGCATAGATCGCGCTGAATGTTCCGCTTTGGCAGATTCCCATCATGTGAATCTTATCGTTCTTTGTGCTCTTTCGAATGAAATCCACTGCATCGTTCATGAAGCCAAGAATGTAATCTTCCATGGTCAGGTACCGATGCTGCATCTTCGGGTAACCCCAATCCATGATGTAAATATCGAGTCCCTCATCCAACAGTTTCTTCATCAGGCTTCTGTCTGGCTGCAGATCGAGCACATCGTGCCGGTTCATGATAGCAAACGATACCAGCACCGGGATCTTACATTTTGCCGGAGTTTCGCGTTTGTAATGGTATAATTTTACCAGGTCGTTTTGCCAAACCATATCCTTAGGAGTGGTGGCTACTTCAACTTCATTTATTCTTTGTAATACTTCATAACCTTTTGCCAGCTTTTCCGTGGTCTTGGTCATTTCATGCATGATTCCGCCTTCGTTCATAAAATTTTATTTTTTCAATACTATACAAAAAAGCCACAATTTCAATCTTTTTGAAGAAAGTGAAATTGTGGCTTGAATTCGTAAATTATTTTTTAATTCTTTAATGATTTTTTAGTGGGTGTTTTCACCTCAGCAGCTTCCACTGCATCTGAATCGATTTGCTTTTCGAGCACATTGATCCTTTTCTTCAGTTCATTGATGGTTTGGTAAAGTTCATTCATTTCGGTCTTGTTCACCAAAGGAATATTGGCAAGCGCCTTTTCCATTTGCATGTCGAGGTCTTTTTTCAGTTTCATGCCAAAAGAATTCAGATCGGCTTGCATTTTTGAATAATCATCCGATTCGAATAATTTCACAAAATTGCGGTCGTTCACATGCAGCCAGTGGTTGTAAATTTCTGTGAAATCTTTCACTTCTTCTCCTTTTTGGATCTTGTCGAACACGTGCTTTGCAACCTCTTCCATGGATTTCATCCCGGTACCATACATCATGTATTGCATTTGGGTGCTTTTCATGTTGAAGATGTTGAACGCATTTGAAATGTCATTCATCTTTACCATATTCTCTTTCATGGTTCCTTCCGGCATAAGCTTCATCAAAGGCGATGATGCCTTATTCAGGTTGTTATAAATTTCAGTGTAATTCGCGAACATTTTACCAAACAATGCATTGGCATCCGGCATGTTGGAAGAGAACATCTGGTTCATCTTCTCATACATTTCCTTATTCATGTCCGCCCATTTTTGCATATTCGCTTTTGCCTCCCCGCTCATGTTCTTCATGAAATCAGGTTGCAGGTTAAACATTTTATCCATCATCTCTTTATAAAGAGCGGCATTGAAAAGTTTGTTGAACAATTCCGGAGTGAAAGATTTGTCACCAATGGATTTCATCATCGGCATCCATAATTCCATTGCTTTCATGAACATTTCAGTGTTGTTGAACATCCCTGTAAAAGTTCCTTTGGTTGTGCCATTCTCGAAATTTTTCACCATTTCAGAATAGATGTTATTGGTAGATTGTGACCAGTTGTTAAACATGTTCACCAGGTTTTCATAATTTTTCTTTGTGTCTTCTGTCATACCTTGCGATTGAAAAAATCCGTTTGAATTTTCAAAAAGCGATTTTACGGAATCCATCTGACTATTCAACCATTGGTTAAAAAATTCCATTGGACTGGCAGCTGTCTTATCGCCATCCTGTTTAAAAAAGGCCATTTGAGCATCGTACCATTTCTTGAACGTCTCAGAATCCATCAGGTTATTGCTGAAGAATTTCTTTTGAAATTGTTCAGTGGCATGTGAGAAAGTATCCATAGCTTGTTTTTGCATGTCTTTCATCGTTTCGAATACATCGGTTGTCTTGTTTTCCATTTTATTTATTTTTTATCGTTTTTACTATCTTGTGCTTTACAATCGTGCCCTAAAATGCGGGCGCAAAGTTAAGGAAAAAATCAACTTAACAGCATGGGTTGTGTTATTTTTTCAACAATTCTTTCAACACCTTTAGTGACGCTGCTTTTCGTCAAAATGATTTATGACATTTGTCACCAAAACCGCAAAATCAACCTCAAAATTCTTCGCGTTTTTAATTTTTCGTTAAAATTTTTTAAATAGAATTATCTTGCGCCCCAAATCAAAAAAATACTAAAATTATGATAAAAGTCGGTGATGTTTTTACACTTGATTTTTCCTACACACAGGAACAGGTGAACCTGTATGCTCAAATTTCGGGCGATACCAATCCGTTACATATCAACCCGGAAGCAGGAAAAGCAAGTATGTTCGGAAGGAATATCATTCACGGGCATTTCAGCGCGAGTGTTTTTACCCGGATCTTCGGGGCATTGTTTCATGCTAATGGTCACATTTATATGAAGCAGAATACTACATTTTTAAAGCCGATGTTCGTTGATACGCCTTACAAAGCAGTGATCACCGTGAAGGAAATTTTCCCGGAAAAGAATCGCGTTCTTTACGAAACCAAAGTGCTTGATGTGGCAACGGGTGCTGACACCATTACCGGGGAAGCGTTGCTGATGAACAAAAAAGATTACGTCTGGTAACGGAACGTTTGTAGTTTGTGGTTCCCTAAAACACAACTTTTGAATTTCTAAATTTAATTTTTAATTAGACACACCACTCTTTATTGCATCCACCACGGTAGGATCAATAAGGGTGGTGGTGTCACCGAGATTTGAAATATCACCTTCCGCGATCTTCCGCAATATTCTTCGCATGATCTTGCCTGAACGGGTTTTTGGCAGCGCTTTTACAACTTGAATTTTGTCAGGTTTTGCAAACGAACCAATCCGTTCACTTACGATTTTTCCTACCTCCGTTTTGAAGATACTTTCATCAACGACCGGTTTGTCACAGATCACAAAAGCATACAACGCCTGTCCTTTGATATCATGCGGAAAGCCGACTACCGCGCTTTCCACAACGCATTCGTGATCGTTGATGGCATCTTCCACTTCACCTGTACCAATGCGGTGTCCCGAAACATTGATCACATCATCTACCCTTCCTGTGATCCTGTAAAATCCTTCTTCATCGCGTTTGCAACCGTCTCCGGTGAAATATAAATTTTCGTAAGTGCTGAAATAATTCTTCCTGAATCGTTCATGATCGCCATAAACAGTTCTCGACATGGATGGCCAAGGAAATTTCATACACAAGTTTCCTTCAACCGAATTCCCGGTGAGTTCATTGCCTTTTGAATCAACCAATATTGGCTGAATACCGGGCATCGGGTACATTGCAAATCCTGGTTTAGCTATGCCAACCGGGGCGATCGGTGTCATCATAATGGCACCTGTTTCCGTTTGCCACCAGGTGTCAACGATCGGGCAATGCTCCTTTCCTATCCTATCATGATACCAGAACCACGCCTCTTCATTGATCGGTTCACCCACGGTTCCCAACACTTCAAGTGAGGACAAGTTTTTTCCTTCGAGAAATTTATCACCGGCTGCCATCAAACTTCGTAAAGTTGTGGGTGCTGTGTAAAAAATATTTACCTGGTGTTTGTCCACCACTTCCCAAAATCTTCCCGCGTCAGGCCACGAAGGAATGCCTTCAAATATCACTGTAGTTGCGGCATTGAGCAAAGTACCGTAAGCAATATAGGTGTGGCCTGTTACCCAACCTACATCTGCTGTACACCAAAAAATCTGGTGCGCTTTATAATTAAAAACCGTGCGAAAGGAATAACCCGCCATCACCATGTAACCACCGCAGGTGTGCAATACTCCTTTCGGTTTTCCGGTAGATCCGGATGTATATAAAATAAATAACGGATCTTCCGCATTCATCCATTCGGGTTCATTCACTGCATCCACTTTTTTCATTTCGCTGTGCCACCATACATCACGCCCTGCAAGCATATTCACTTCCCAATTACGGTTGTTGTAAACAATGCATCTCTTTACGGATGGACATGTTTTCAGTGCTTCATCCACAATTTTTTTCAGTTCGATCTTTTTCTCTCCGCGAAAAGTTCCATCTGTAGTTATCACTAATGAACACTCGCTGTCATTGATCCTGTCGGAAACGGACTGTGATGAAAATCCGGCAAACACCACGGAATGGATCGCGCCTACCCTTGCACACGCCAGCATCGCCACGATCGCTTCCGGTAACATCGGAAGATAAATACAAACCCTGTCCCCTTTTTTAACTCCGTTTGCAATCAAAACATTTGCAAACCTGCAAACCATTTCGTGCAATTCGGTGTAAGAAATTTTTCGGTTGTCTTCTTCCGGATCATTCGGTTCCCAGATGAATGCAGTCTTATCACCATTCTCCGCAAGATGCCTGTCGAGACAATTGTAGGAAATATTCAGTTCGGCATTTTTGAACCACTCCACTTTGGGTGTTTTAAATTCCCATTCCAGAACTTTTTCCCATTTTTTATTCCACAAAAAAGAAGAAGCCACCTCCGCCCAGAATCTTTCCGGCTGCTGAATACTGTACTTGTAAACTCGGTTATAATCCTGAAAAGAATTTATTGTAAGATCCATGGTTTAAATTTTACCAAATATCAAAAAATATATTAAGATAAAAAATTGACCACCAATTCTGTGAATTATTTCTTCCTCCGAAAAACTATACTTGCACCGGATGACGTTTCTGAAAACTTCCATCGAATACCTCAAAGGTGTTGGCACCGCGCGGGCCGAGATGCTTAAAAAAGAACTCGGTATCTTCACGTTTGCCGACCTGCTTTTTCATTTTCCATACCGTCATGTTGATCGTTCGCAGATCTATAAAATTTCGGATATTCATGGGGAGATGCCTTACATCCAACTGAAAGGAAAAATCTTAAATTTTAAAACAGTCGGAAAAAATAAAGGTCAGCGATTGGTGGCAAACCTGAATGACGGAAGTGGAAGGATTGAATTGGTGTGGTTCCAGGGTGCCAAATGGATTCGCGATTCGATAAAAGAAAACAAGGAATACATGGTGTTTGGCAAGCCCACTGAATTCAATGGTTCCATCAATATGGCTCACCCGGTGATAGACGACCCTGAAAATTTGGAGCAGAAAAAATATCTGCGCATCATGCCTTTTTACACGGTTACAGAACGTATGCGCACCAAAGGGCTCGACACAAAAACGATGATGAAGCTGACGAATAATTTACTAACCGATCCAAAGTTTTTTGTCGAAGAAAACCTTCCAGTTTCAATCATCACCGAACAAAAAATAATTGCAAGAAAAGAAGCGTTGCTGCAAATTCATTTTCCTGAAAGTCCTGAAAAATTAAGCCAGGCCGAGAATCGTTTAAAATTCGAAGAATTATTCTTTATCCAGCTTCGTTTGCTCCGTTACAAATTAAAACGAACACAGTTATTCAACGGAATTAAGTTTGAAAAGATTGGTGAGAATTTCAATTCATTTTACAAAACCAAACTGCCTTTCCAATTAACCGATGCACAAAAACGTGTCATCAAAGAAATCCGAAATGACGTAAAAAGCGGAAGACAAATGAATCGTTTGTTGCAGGGAGATGTAGGAAGCGGAAAAACCGTGGTGGCGCTGATGTGTATGCTGATTGCGATGGACAACGGTTTCCAAAGTTGCATGATGGTGCCGACTGAAATCCTTGCGCAGCAACATTTTTCATCCATCACTAAATTACTTGGAGAGCTGAATGTAAAAGTGAGACTATTAACCGGTTCCACCTCCGCCAAAGAAAGAAAAATTATTCTCGAAGGATTATTAAACGGTGAAATAAATATTCTGATAGGTACTCATGCCGTCATCGAAAAAATCGTTCAGTTCAAAAGCCTTGGTTTCGTGGTGATCGATGAACAACATCGTTTCGGGGTGGAACAACGTTCGGCTTTGTGGAAAAAAAACATTCATCCTCCACACATGCTCGTGATGACGGCCACACCTATTCCTCGCACGCTTGCAATGACCCTTTACGGTGATCTTGATGTTTCCGTTATTGACGAATTGCCACCCGGAAGAAAACCTGTAAGAACCGAACACCGTTTTGAATCAAACCGTTTGCGTGTGATCGGTTTTATGAAAGAACAAATTGCAAAAGGCCGCCAAATCTATATTGTCTATCCCTTGATAGAAGAAAGTGAGAAGCTTGATTTCATGAATCTCATGGCAGGTTACGAAAATATTTCAAGGGATTTTCCACTGCCGCAATACCAGGTGAGCATGGTTCACGGGAAAATGAAACCGAAAGATAAAGATTTTGAAATGGAGCGTTTCGTTAGAGGCGAAACCAATATCATGGTTGCCACAACGGTGATCGAAGTTGGAGTTGATGTTCCGAATGCTTCGGTGATGATCATCGAAAATGCGGAGCGTTTCGGTTTGTCACAATTGCACCAGTTGCGCGGAAGAGTCGGAAGAGGTGCGGAACAATCTTTTTGTATTTTATTGACAAGATTTAAATTAAGTTCGGATGCAAAAAAACGAATTGCCACCATGTGTAAAACGAATGACGGATTTGAGATTGCCGAAATGGATCTGAAACTTCGCGGCCCCGGGGAACTGGAAGGAACACAGCAAAGCGGTGTGCTTGACCTTCGCATTGCCGATATTGCAAAGGATCAAATACTACTGATGAATGCGCGTGATACTGCACAGAAAATTTTAAACTCCGATCCGAATTTGAACAAACCTGAAAACTCACAACTGCTCAATTATTTCACTGAATATTCGAAGCACAATAAGTGGGGAATGATTTCATGAAATGCAAACACCTGGTAAAGAAATTTTGTTAAGTTTAGTCAAAACAGAAATGCCTTTCGGAAAATACAAAGGAAGAATATTGTGCGATCTTCCTGTTTATTATTTAGAGTGGTTTAAACGTAATGGTTTTCCAAAAGGCAAACTCGGAATCCAAATAGAAACAATTTATGAAATTAAACTCAACGGTTTAGAATCTTTGTTGAAGCCATTGAAATGACTCACTTTCTCCCACCTTTTCTTTTCGGGTGAAACGGGCGTTTGTCAAATGTTTTCCTGGTTTTAACGTGCGGTTGATACAAGGGGGCTTCTCCTAATTTTTCAGGCAGCGCGAGTTTAGGAATTTCTTTCCCGATCAGGTTTTCAATTTCAAAAAATTTCCGCTGATCTTTCGGGTTGATAAAAGTAATGGCTGTTCCAGTCTTGTCGGCACGTGCAGTTCTGCCTATGCGGTGCACATAATCTTCAGGATCGGGAGGCGCATCATAATTCACGATCAAACTTATTCCGTCCACATCAATTCCCCGCGAAAGAATATCGGTGCCCATCAGAATTTTCACTTCTTTATTTTTAAATGCCCGCATGATCTCTTCCCGCTCGGATTGCTCAAGGTCGCTGTGAAATGCTTTGATGGAAAATCCGGCACGGAATAATTCTCTTCCGAGGTCTTTTACTTTTTCCTTGGTGGAAGCGAAAATAATGATGCTGTCGTGTTCTTTTTCATTCAACACGTGCTTAAGCAGCGCAATCTTTTGCGTATCATAAGCCATGTATGCCTGCTGCAAAATTCCATCAGGCGGTTTGCTGATAGAAATATTTATCTGCAGAGGGTCTTTCAAAATTTTATTCGCCAAAGTTCGGATCTTGGGAGGCATGGTTGCCGAGAACATCAGTGTTTGCCTGTCTTTGGGAAGATACCCGATGATTCGCATGATGTCGTCATAAAACCCCATGTCGAGCATTTTGTCGGCTTCATCTAATATCAAATGCTTCAAATGTTGCGTATCAACCGAACCGGATGAGGTAAACATCGCAAGCAACCTGCCAGGTGTTGCGATGATGATATCCGTTCCTTCGTTCATCGCTTTCTTTTGCTGATCCCATGCCTGCCCGCTGCCGCCACCGTAAACAGAAATAGAACCTGCACCCACAAAATATCCAAGCCCGTCCACGTGCTGATCGATTTGCTGTGCCAACTCCCTCGTTGGTGCGATTATGAGCGTGTTCAAATGCCGGTGATCCGACTTTGCTATTTTATTGAGAATGGGCAACACGTACGCTGCCGTTTTTCCCGTGCCTGTTTGCGCGCACGCGATGAGGTCTTTGCCTTCGAGAATGGCCGGAATTGCCTGCTCCTGGATGGGTGTGGGTTTATCGTAACCCATGGCTTCCAAGCCTTCGAGTAAACGCGTATCGAAATTAAAATCGTGAAATGTCAATGTAAATAATTTTGCGGAAGATAGTGTTTTTAAAATTTATGATTGGAATTGCTAATCGGTTTGGGCCACACCCCTTAATCCTCTCTCAAGAGTGGATTCAATTAGTGCACAAAAAAATATTTTCTTTAAAATAGAATTATATATTTCCCACAACTTGAATTTAGCACTTGCCAAAGGTCCCCTCTTGAGAGATGGAACTTGAAGTACCTCCAATGTATTTTCAACTTAGCTATATTTTGATTGGAACCAAAACTTGAAATCAACAATATCCAAAAGTCCCCTCTCCGAGAGGGGATTTAGGGGTGTGATGAAATCTCGTATCCAATATTTATTTTTGTCTGAAATTGCACAGCCATGTCTCGAAAAATATACCCTTACAATCGCCCGATGAAAGAATTCGCCCGTAAAATGCGCAATTACCCGACTCCCGCGGAGAAAGAATTATGGAGGCATTTAAAAGGAAAGCAAATGCTCGGTTTTGATTTTCACCGTCAGAAAGCAGTGGACAATTTTATCCTGGATTTCTTTTGCCATGAACTGTGCCTCGGAATTGAAGTGGATGGGAAAGGACATCTTTGGACTGAAGTGGCAGAAAACGATTTGAAAAAAAAAACCAAGATGAAGGAATTCGGAATAACTGTATTGCGGTTTACGAATGAAGAGGTGCTTGAAAATACTAAAATGGTTTTGAATAAAATTGAAGATTGGATTAAAGAAAGAGGATTAGCGCACACCCCTATGTCCCCTCTGTAGAGGGGATTCGTGTAGTGCTACTAAGAAACTATGGAAGTAAATTCCATGTTTGTCCATTTGAAATTAACTTGATAATTCCGTCACTAAAATTGTAATAAACTATATCAGATG
>JBIOHI010000052.1:0-10708 GCA_044448845.1 Bacteroidia bacterium | reverse complement strand
ATATTACCGATGATGAGAGATGAAAAAACAACGGCCCTTACTTCGGCATCGGTATGGCCTTCATGGACCGAAATAAAAAGAACGCTTAATACCATTACGAGCAAAAGCGAACCCTGGAATAAACTGAAAAGGATTTTTCTTTTGCCAAAAAACAGTTCCTCTTTTTTTCGTGGGGGGCGTTTCATGATATTTTTTTCTTCGGCTTCCGATTCAAAGGCTACCGAGCAAACCGGGTCGATGATCAGTTCCATGAAAACGATATGTAATGGCATCAACAGGATGGGAAAAGAAGGGATAAATGCCGGAAGCAACGTTAAACCGATGATCGGAATATGAATCGCGAGGATGTACGACATCACTTTTTGCAGGTTATCGAAGATCCTTCTTCCTAGCCGGATAGCCGAAACGATGGATGCAAAGTGATCATCCAGCAATACAAGTGAGGAAGCTTCGCGGGCAACATCGGTTCCTTTTTGTCCCATCGCAATTCCGATATGTGCGGCCTTGAGTGCAGGTGCATCATTCACTCCATCACCGGTCATGGCCACGATTTCTCCGTTAGCTTTCAGCGCTTCTACAATAAGTAACTTTTGCTCGGGGATAACACGTGCAAAAATGAAAGTGGATCTTATTTTTTCTTTCAGTTCATCTTTTGTCATTTTTTTCAGTTCATCCCCGGTGATTATTTTTTCCACGTTGGATAACCCGATCTGCAGCGCAACATTTTTTGCTGTTGCCGGAAAATCGCCTGTGATGAGAATGACTTTTACACCGGCTTCCTTACATTCCCTGATCGCCATTGGCACTTCCGTTCTTATCGGATCTTTTAACCCGATCAATCCCAGGAACTGAAAATCAAAATCACTTTGATTTTCCGGAAGAATTTCTTTTTTGTGTTCGGCATTCGATACGGCAATTACCCGCAACCCGTTTTCAGCCATCGTGTGCACGGCCGACAAATGTTTTTTGATTTCATCCTCTTTCATCCGGCAAAGCCGGAAGATCGCTTCGGGTGCTCCTTTGGCGGAAACGGAAAGTTCGTTATCAATTGACTCGTTGAGAACCCGTGTCATCGCCATCAGATCTTCACTTAAGGAATATTCTTTGATGAGTTCATACACTTTTTTATTCGGTGTAAAAAGATCTTCATGGATCTTTATGATCGCTTTTTCCATCGGGTCTTTCGGATTATCCCGGCTTGCGCGAAATGCCGTTTGAGTGAGATCAAAGAACCGATCATCATTTTGATGAAAAAAATCGATGTAAAAGATATCATTTCCATCATACAATGCCATCACTTCCATTTTATTCTGCGTGATCGTTCCTGTTTTATCACTGCACAAAACAGTTGCCGATCCGAGTGTTTCGATAGCGGAAGGTTTTCGGGTGAGTACATTCTTTGTGGAGAGCCGCCACGCGCCCAAGGCGAGAAAAACAGTCAGCACCACGGGAAACTCTTCGGGAAGAACAGCCATGGCCGATGAGAGGCCGTTCAGCAATGACTGAATAAAATTTCCACGTGTGACATAAAAAAGAACCACCACCGCTATGCATAAAAAAATTCCCGCGATGGAAAGATTCCGGATGAGTATCTTCATTTCTTTTTGAAGCCGTGTTTCTTCCTCGGTGATCTGTCCGAGAGAGGTACCGATCTTTCCAAGCCGTGTTTGAATGCCTGTTTCCGTCACTGTTGCCATTCCTTTTCCCCGCACCACGAGTGTGCCGTTGAATACAAGTGAAGTATTTTTTTCAGCGTGAGTTTCAGTCTCTGTTGCTTTCTGAACAGCCATCGATTCCCCGGTGAGAACAGATTCATCCACGGTGAGATATACTGAATCCGTTACTATGCCATCTGCAGAAATACGATCGCCTTCATTCAGGATGAGAAGATCTCCCGGAACGATCTCTCTTGCCGGGATCAGCGTTTCCATGCCGTCACGCATAACAAGCGCGTTCGGTGAAGATAGTTTTTTCAACGCATCCAAAGCTCTTTCCGTTTTCCGGTATTGATAAAAGGTGATGCCGATAATGATAAAAATCGTGGAAAGTAAAACAATGCCTTCCTTGTAATCGCCAAGAAGAACGTATAGCACTCCGCAACTGATAAGCAATAGGAACATCGGCTCACGGATCACTTCCACCGCTATCCTCCAGACATTCTTTGGACGGGAAGACGGGAGTTCATTGTACCCGTGTGCCTGTAATTTGTCTTTTGTTTCCGATGTACTTAATCCGCGGATCATTGGAAAAATTTATCTATGCAAGTTAGCTTTTAACCGGAAAGGTACGAATGAGGAATGTCAGAATTTCGAATGATATAGGACAATCTCTGCACTCTCAAAATTTAGTTTCTTACAACCACGCCTGTTCACATGAATTGTTTAAAAGTTGGTGCAGTAATTTTCAAATACATTTATATTATTGCAGTGTTAAGTGGTTCTCCGATAGTTATCGGAGTGAAAAGGGAATCAGGTGAGAATCCTGAACAGTTCCCGCTGCTGTAAACACCAATGTGAATGGGGATTGAAGATTTTAGAATTACTATTTTTAAATCAAAAATCTCCAATCACAAATTATTTTTATCTCTTCTTTGTCACTGTCCCGATCGCTATTGGGGCGGGAAGACCCGATAAAAAAGGTGTAAGTCAGAAGACCTGCCAGTTGACTTAATTCATGTAGCTTTCGGGAGAAAGGCGAGTTGATGATAGAAGCGAACAGCTTTTTTTTATCGGTCTCAAAAATTTCCAATGGCTATTAATTTTTTTCGAAAAAGAAAATGAAAAAAGTTATTGCTTTTGTGTGGACATTCGTTGCAGTGTCGGTTGAAGCCGATGCTCAGCAGGCTATTGCCGACACGGCAAAGCAACTCCATGCGGTGGAGATCACGTCCAACCGCCTCGAAAATTTTGCAACCGGAAGCAAAACAGAAAGACCGGATTCGATCACGCGAATCGTTTTCAGGAACCAATCGCTTGCCGATTTGCTGCAGAATGAAAATGTGTTGTACATCAAATCACAGGGATCCGGAAGCCTTGCCACCAGCTCGTTCCGTGGTGCAGGAGCCGAACACACTGCAGTATTGTGGAATGGATTCAACCTTCAAAGCCCGATGAACGGACAAATAGATTTTTCTATTTTTCAAAATGATTTTGTGGACGAACTTAAAATTCAATATGGAAGCAGCAGTGCATTATACGGTAGCGGTGCCGTTGGCGGTGTGATCCATCTCGAAAATAAACCAAAGTTTGAAAGTGATTTTCACTCATCAGTAAATATGATGGGAGGAAGTTTCGGAAATGTGAAGGAATCTTTTCAATTCAGTTTTGGAAGTAAAAGAATTTATTCTTCCGTCCGCTTTTTCAATCAGAACATTACTAATGATTTTACCTATCATAACGATTACCTGCCGGGCGCTCCCTTGGTAACACAAACGAATGCTTTTTTTCAACAGCAGGGGATTTTTAGTGACAATTATTTTCTCATCACCAAATACCAGCAAATTAATTTCAGGGTATGGTATCAGAATGCGTTGCGACAGATCCCTCCACCCATGAGTGTTCCGGCGAGTTCGGCCAGTCAGCAGGATGAGAATTTACGGATCAGCAGCGAATGGAAATTACAGCAGCGAACTTTTTCCGTTTTCATCCGGGCCGCGTTTTTTGACGACCGGTTGGTTTATAAAGATTCATCTACCGGGCTGATCAGCCACAGCCATTCTCAAACTATTATTTCAGAAGCGGAATCAAAGATCAGCGTTTCAAAAAACCAGTTCGTTAACCTGGGAGTTAACAACACATTTACCAACGCAACCGTTGAAAATTACGGGAATACCTATTCGCAAAACCGTTCTTCGTTTTTTTCTTCGTACAAGATATTCAGTCCAGGCAAAAAATTGCAAATGTGTTTCAATTTAAGAGAAGAACTGGTTGACGGCAACTGGCTTCCAATAATGCCTTCATACGGTTTTGAATGGAAGATGAATGAGCTGTTTAATATTTTCGGAAGTGTGAACCGGGCTTACCGCATTCCGCCAATGAATTATTTGTACTGGAATGAAGGTGTTTACCAGGGGAACAAAAATTTGCGACCTGAAGATTCGTGGTCGGAAGAAATTTCACTGAATATGAAAGAGAACATATCCATCATAAACTTCGATGTCACGGCAACCATTTATAACAGGTTGATGAACGACTATATACAATGGATTTCTTCCGGTGTTTATTTTATGCCGGTAAATGTTTCCCAGGTATGGAGCAGGGGAACGGAAGGTTCATTGAATATAAAAATTCCGCTCGGAAAAATATTTTTTAGTTACACGGGAAAAATAAATTATGGATTATCGACCAAAGAACAATCACAGATCAGCAATGATCAAACCCTGCACCAGCAAATTATTTACGTTCCACGTTTGAATTATTCGAATCAGCTTTCCATAATTTACAAAGCGTATTTTGTAAATTTCTCTCAAACCTATACCGGTATTCGTTTTACGCAAGCCGATCACAGCGACTGGCTGATGTATTATGTATTGGTGAACTTCGCTTGCGGGTATGAATTCGCATTTTCACATTTCAAAATTGATCTGAATGCCCAGGTCAAAAATATCGGGGATGTAAGTTACCAGTCGGTTGAAAATTACGCCATGCCGGGAAGAAATTATTTAATCGGGATCACTTTAAAAATATAAATCTAAAAATCATGAAAAAAATCTACATTAACATTTTGACCCTTTGTGCTTTTGCTTTTATTCAAAAAATAAATGCGCAAACTATCTCGACATTTGAAAACATCACGCTTGCTGCCGATACCTTTAAAAACGGCAGTGACCGGCTGGGAGGTTTCACCAGCGGCAACGCTTTTTTCGTCAATCATTATGATTCGGCATTTCAATCCTGGGATGGTTTTGCTGTTTCAGATAAGCGCGATACTTCCACTGCCAGTTATAGGAATCAATATGCTTCTGAGACCGATTCGGGATACCGATCTGCAAATTACGCGGTAGGCTATTACAATGGTTTTTCCCCCGTGATCATAAAATTGAATGCTCCGGCAAAAGGAAAACAGCTAACTGGATTTTATATTACCAACTCAACGTATGCATACCTTGCGATGAAAAACGGCAGCAGTTTCAATAAAAAATTCGGGGGTGTTTCAGGAAACGATCCTGACTGGTTCAAGATCACGATCAATGGGTTTAGAAATGGGGGAAATCCTGCCGACACAGCCATTGATTTTTATCTTGCCGATTTTCGGTTCACCGATAATTCCAAAGATTATTTTGTAAAAACATGGACCTGGCTCGATCTTACGAAGATGGGGAATGTGGACAGCATTGAGATTGTGATGTCGTCAACCGATACGGCTGGTGGTTTTGGAATGAACAACCCGGCTTATTTCTGCCTCGATAATTTTACGACCCTTAATGCTTTTGCCGGAACAGGTGAGATCAATTCATTGAAAAACGAATGGACGATCTTCCCGAATCCCGCAAAAAATGAAGTAACCATTCATGGTTTTCAAGGTGAAGGTTCCCTATTAATTGTTGATATTACCGGGAAAGAAATGCTTCAAACGGAAACAAATGGCTTGGAGAAGAAGATCAGTTTAGAAAACTTTTCAAAAGGAATTTATTTTATTCAAATACGAAATGCCCATTCCATTCAAACAAAAAAACTTATCATCGAATAATGTTTTCGATCAGACATTTTGTATTTATTATTTTTCTGTCACCAATAATTTTTGTGTCGGCACAAATTCCGTATGGTCATGAAAAAGCAATTTATAAAGACAGTAGCATTTTTGTGGCATGGGCCACGGGATGCAGCGTTCAACGCGGGTTGCAAAACATTGCCGATTCGTCCAACGGTTTTGCTACAGCGGGTGATCCAACAGATGCAACTGGTAAAGCCGATGGAATCACCGTTGTGAGTTTGGGCGATGGAGGTTCAGCGGTACTTACTTTTGACAAGCCCATTTTCAATGGCAACGGATCTGATTTTGCAGTTTTCGAAAATGGATTTCCATTCGGGAATGATTCGACTTTTTTTCTTGAACTTGGTTTTGTGGAAGTGAGTTCCGATGGAATCAATTATTTCCGGTTTCCTTCTGCCTCGCTAACTGATACCTTGGTTCAGATCGGTAACGGTGACGGAATAGATCCGAACGCATTAAGAAACCTGGCCGGAAAGTATATGGTAAATTACGGAACCCCTTTCGACCTTGAAGAACTGAAAAACAGTCCGGGGTTGGATGTGAATCATATCACTCATGTAAAAATTATTGACGTGGTGGGAAGCCTTGTGAATTCTTTCGCACGCAGGGATTCCGCCAACCGTAAAATAAACGATCCATGGCCGACACCATTCGCTTCCTGCGGTTTCGACCTCGATGCGGTGGGAGTGATCCATCAATTTGATCCGGGAGGAATAGATGAAATAAACACTGCCGGTAATTCATGGAAAGTGTACCCTCAGCCTGCAAAAAGGAATGAAATTTTTTTTATAGAAACAGGCACGGAAAAAACAGAATCAGTTGAGTTATTTAATTTCTGCGGTGAATTAATGCAGGCGCAACTTTCAACCGGGAATGTTTTGACTTTTGATCCCGGAAACGTGGAGCAGGGAATTTATTTTTTAAGAATTAAAACCGGTTCTTCTGTTTTAGTAAAAAAATTACTGGTGAACTGATGCAAAGAATATTCTTTATTTTCTTCTTCATCCTGCTTTTGTATTCCTGCGAGAAAGCCCTGGATACGGTCAGGAATCCCGCAATTGTTCCTTCCTTGCAAGGCGGAATTTTCATCATCAATGAAGGCGGTTTTAATAACGGCAATGCTTCTCTTTCGTTTTATGATTTCACTTCACAAACAGTTTCTGATGATGTTTTCTTTTCGGTCAACAACAGGCACCTGGGCGATGTATTCCAGTCGGTGAGTATAGGCAACGGCAGTGCTTACCTCGTAATGAACAATTCAAAGAAAATTGAAGTGATTGATGCGTCCACTTTTCAATTGAAAGCAACTATCACCGGTTTTAATTCACCACGCTATCTCACTTTCATCAATTCAGCAAAAGCTTACGTGAGTGATCTCTATGATAATTCAATTTCGGTGGTTGATCTGCAAACGAATTCCATTTCGAAAAAGATTCCCTGCCTTGCAGGAACTGAACAAATGTTGTTGGTGAATCAAAAAATATTTGTGACCAACACGAAGCAAAATTCGGTTTATGTTTTTGATCCGGTTTTGGATATTTTAACGGATAGCATCCCTGTTTCTTTCGGCTCAAACAGTTTGGTGATGGATAAAAATAATAAGTTGTGGATTCTTTGCTCAGGTGATAAGGCCTCAAATAAAATGGCCGGATTGTACCGTATTAACCCGTTGAATGATTCGGTCGAGTTTTTCTTAAAAAATATGTATCCCTCGGGAATTTTTGGGGCATCTAAACTTTGCATCAATGGAACGAAAGATCGGTTGTACTGGCTGAACCTGGACATTCAAACAATTTCTATTACGGACACGGCAATTGCATCTTCACCATTTGTTCATTCGGTGAATAATACTTTTTATGGGTTGGGAGTGGATTCGGGAAGTGGACGCATCTATGTGAGCGATGCGATGAATTTCATTCAGCGTTCAACTATTTCTATTTATAATACATCGGGCGAACTCAAGGGCATGATCAGAGGCGGGATCAACACCAACGGGTTTTATTTTTATTACCGGTAATAAAAAATTCAAACAGATGCGTCTGAAAACGATTCATCAAATCCCGGAAGCAAAACCGTAAAGGTAGTGCCCACACCTTGTACCGACTTTACTTCGATCGTCCCGTTGTGAAGTTCGATGATCCTTTTCACCAACGAAAGCCCTATTCCGTAACCTGCAATATTCCTGGTATCATTACCGCGGTAAAAAGGTTCAAAAATATGATTCACTTCGTTCTCGGCAATTCCCACTCCTTCATCGCTGAACGTGATCATCACTTTTTGGTTGAACCGGATTCCGACTTTCACATTCAGGTTCGGGGAAAATTTGCATGCATTATCCATCAGGTTGGTAAAGGCTGATTTCAGCAATGCATAATTTCCCCTGATGGTAAATGATTTTTCCTCACCGGTGATCTCGTGAATATCAAAATCGATCGAATAGGAAGGTTTATTCCGGAGCAAATCGGAACGGGTGTCGAACAGGATATCGAGTACCGGTAACCGTTCGTATGATTCGGCCATGAATTCCACGTTGATCTTTGCCAGGTCGTTCAGGCCCTGCAGCAATTCAATGAGGTGGCTTACATCTTCATTGATGGAAGTGAGCGTATGGATATAATCTTCTTCGCTTCTCTCCTTCATCAGGGTCACCTCGATCTGTCCTTTCATCGAAGTGAGCGGAGTGCGGAATTCGTGGGAAGCATTCGAAACAAAATTCTTCTGGATGATGAACGAACTTTCCAGCCGGTCGAGCATTTTGTTAAAGGTCATGGCGAGTTTTGCTATTTCATCTTTTGTTTTTCCCACTTTCAAACGTTTGAAAAGATTTTTAGCGGTGATCTGTTCCACTTCCCGGTTCACCATCACCATTGGGTGCAGCGATTGCTTTGCAAAGAACCAGCCGAGGAAACCCGTAACAAACATACTGGCAATAAAAATTTCGAGCAGGAGTCTCCAGAGATAATCCAGTTTCCTGTGTCCGGATTCATCCGCTGCTCCTATGAGGACATAATACTTCCCTTTGGAATGGCTGAAGTAGAAACCTGCAAATTCGGCATCGTCCTGGTCGAAGTGAACCTCGTTCTTTTTCTCGATCACATCGAGGTATTTTTTTTCGGGTTCCGTGTATTCAAACGAACTGCTGTACGAAAGCTTTTTGTCGTGGTCGTAGAGATAGATGCGTTGTTCCGGTAAAAAATTGAGGTTATTCCGTTCAACGGCATCCAGGAAAGAGGTGTCTATTTCGTCTTCTTCCAGGATGAGTTCGGCCAGGATAAACCCTTTCTCCTTGAGGCGTTCATTGAATTCGGTGTGCCTGAAAGTTGCCGAATTCTCATAAATGAAATACGAGGCTACTCCGAGGATCGCGGCAACGATCAGCGAGAACTGGATGGAAAGTGAAAGTTTGATATTCACAGCCGCAATTTATAAAAGAGTATGAATAATGCGGAAATATTTTAACCCCCGGTTCACGAAAGCTCCAGGGTATTTTTACGGAAGGAATGCGAAGCCCGTAAACCAATGATCTGACAAAAAGGAGAAATTACCTGGTGGCCGCTTTGAGTGCTTTCACGAGAAGTTTATTTTCTTTCTCGGTTTGGACGGAAACGCGCAGGAACTTATTATTGAACTGGTCGCTCATCGAATCACAATTACATATAAAAATCTGATCGTTGGCCAGTTCCCCGCATATTTTGTCGGCCAGGAGATCTTCGCGCAACAATTCGAACATGAAGAAGTTGGTCTCGCTGTTATAAAGCCGGATGGTGGAGATCTCTTTTAATTCATTCATCATCTGGTTGCGCATTTCATGAGTTTTTTTATACTGGTCATTGTAATACTTTTCATCATGCAAAGCTTCGATGGCAGCTGCCTGCGCAGGTAAACTCACCGACCATGGAGGAATGAACTTATTCAGTTCCTGGATGATCTTGGCATCGGCAACCATATACCCTACGCGCAGTCCGCTGAGGGCAAAAGCCGGTGAAAAAGATTTCACCACGATGATCTTGGATGAAAGGCTCACCAGCGCATCCAGCGATAAATTCCGGTCCACGAAATCGAGGTACGTTTCATCAATAAGCAAACGGGTTTTACGGGGCAACTGTTCGAGCATATTAAGGAAATAATCCTTTTGAAGGTATTTGCCTGTTGGGTTACTCGGGTTGGTGAGAACAACCAGCGAAGGTTTTAATTGCTGAACAACCCGCAACAGGTTTTGGGCATTGACCACATAATAATTTTCAGGCTTCAGAAAAAATTTCCGTATCCTTGATCCGGTCACGTTTTTCAAAATGTGATTGTACTCCCCGTACATCGGGTCAACAATAAGCACTTTCGATTTTGGCATCAACAGGTTCGGAAAAAAACTATAGAGCAGGGAACTCACCCCGCTTGAAACAGCAATGTTCTCAACGGAGAGATTTCGGGATGCAGCGATTGCCTGGATCAGGCCGCTGCTGTAAACCGGGGGTGAGGACTTTGCAAAAAAAACGAGATTCTTCTTTAGTTTTTCCGTAACTTTCGGGGAAGGTTCAAACCACGCGTCATTCACATCAGCGCGTATCACCTTTTTTGCGTTGTCCAGGGATTGTAAATCTTCACCTATCGATTTAAACGATAAACCGTCATGTAATGATTTCATAGAATTGAATATTAATTGAACTATAAAAAGCAGGAGCAAAACTAAACAATAAATTAATAATAGAAGTTAAACTTAAATTAAAGTTGTTTTTTTTTTTTAATACTTTATGTGATTTGGAAAAAAAATATAAAATGGTAATGGCATGAGAGTACGAAATTTAAAGGAGGTCCGTGATAGAAAGGCCTTCATAATATTTGGGAAGGAAAAAAATATGAGTTGGACGACAATATATATTACTGGAAAGACGGATTTTCGCGAAGATGTCAAGAGAAAGCTGGAACATTCTGACCAACGCTATATGCCGGGTTTTATCGAAAACTTGGCTGGCGCAATGATACATGACTTGTACTGGCT
>JBIOHI010000051.1:0-10717 GCA_044448845.1 Bacteroidia bacterium | reverse complement strand
CAGATCACTCTCCTATGATCAATTCACGATCAAAAACTTTTTCGCGGATGAGATTCCTGAATCTCCTTTGAACACGATGAAGTAAACGCCCGGAGCATAGTTCGTTGTGGAAATCATTTTCTCCGAATAATATTTACTCATCATACCGGAATCCATTTGCTTTCCGATCTCATTATAGATTGTGAAATGCAGATCTTCCGCTATATTTTCCGTTCCGATAATAAAATACTGATGCACCGGATTCGGAAACAAATAAATTTTTCCATCCGATGATCTTTTCTGCTGATCATTTGTTCCGGGATGAACATTGGAAGTATTTATGGATTCAAGAATATTTAAACCACCGCGCATACTGCCAATTATAATATCCGGCTTGGCATAGCCATCGATCCTTCCAACGCAGGGAGCCGTACGTGCTCCGAAGTTCAGTAAATTTCCTTTCATGGCGGTTGCCTGATCCACAAATTTGTATCCGCTGTCGGGATTATTTATGCAAATATATTTTTGAAATTTTGTTCCGGGTGTGGCATTCACACCTGTGTAAATGTAAAGGTAACCCGCTTCGCATCCAACGATCATTTCATAATTGCTGTCGTTATTCAGATTGCAAACAAACGGGGTGGCATATCCCGAAACCGCGGAGTCGTAATATCCCAACGGTTCAACTTTTATTTTGTTTACAAAAATTCCCCCGAGTGAATCAATTGTTGGTACCGAATTGAATTGAGGAACAGTGAGTGTCCCGTTATTTTTAAAATACTGAACCGTGCCTTGTTTGTTTCCTATCACCAGGTCGAGAAGACCGTCTTTATTAAGATCCACAAGCTGCGGAGCAGCAAAACCACGAACCTGTATGTTTGAAAATGTTTTAGTTTGAAGTTGAAATGAAAAATTTGTTCCTGAACTCTGATTGGTGTAATACAATATCCTGCCGTTCCAATCACCAATGATCAGATCGGTTTTTCCGTCACCGTTCAGGTCTCCAAAAGTTGGATGCATGTTCACGATTGTATCTTTGCTAAGCATTAAAAAATTGGTGTCGGCTAAAATATATACCGGTTTGGTGGAATCGGAACTGATGTTTTTATAAAATACCAGGCGGTCGTTGTAATTTGCCGTTTGGGCATAATCACCGTTTGTCGCAACTATGAGGTCCTTGTCACCATCGTTGTCAATATCTATCAATACCGGCACCGAGCGCGTTCCAAGATCAATCGATTCCTGGTTGACGAAAAAATTATTACCCTGGTAATTGAAGATCGGAAATGAATTGGTACCCGTGTTTGAATACACCCAAACATTGTTCACGCTTTTAACACTCGTTGCATTATTCGTGGTAACGAGTAATTCATTAATCCCGTCATTATTGATATCTACATAATAAGCGGCCGGCCAGTTGATAAAATTTGCGGCAACCGTATTAGAAGGAAACATGGTATCCTGGCTGATCATGGAATCGCGGTGAAGTGAATTTTGCTTTCGGCCATTGATCACTGCAACAAGGTTGTTATAACTTATATCACCATAAATTAAATCTTTTATTCCATCGCCATTCAGGTCGATCAGCGTTGTAGATCCTCCCGCGTGCATCTGGCTTTTCGGGTACATTTGGTAATAACACCCCGGCATACTATTTCCTCCAATGTGTTGGCCTAATAAAAATTTATTCTTTCCGGAGAGAATATCGAATTGGAAATAACCCCAGCACTCATCACGGAAAATATAAATCAGCGAATCATGATTGTACTGAATATTTTGAGGATTTATAGTCCAGTTCTCATAAAATCTCGGGAAAGGTTCGAGCCCGCTCAGAAACCCGATAATATCAATATCTCCGTCACCCTCCAGATCATCAATGCCGTTGATATCATTGCGGTTCACATAAATGGTTTGTTTACCCCTTTGCGAATTTGGGTAACTCCACCATCCCCCTGTATCCCAAAGGTCTTCACTCACCAGTTTGAATTTTAATCCTTTTGAATTCGAATCGGACTTATTTAAAAACACCCGCAGGTCGGAAGGATTCGCAAAGTAGGTGGTATCCGTCAACTGGTAATTTTCAGTACTCGTTTCCGTGAAAATATCCATTTTCTTATCGCCATTATAGTCGATCATTTTTGCCCAGTTGGTCATTTCAGGGAAGTAACCTTCATATTGCGGTTCATAAATAAATTTTCCGCTGGCCTTATCCCACACAAATGTCATAAGCTTATGCCCGTAAGCATAGCTCGAACGGTCGAATATCACCAGGTCATTTATACCGTCCTGATTCAGGTCGATCATCGAGAATTGGGGGCAGTTCATGCCACCGGCAAACGGAAACAGCATGGTATCATTGTTGGCCTTTAAAAATTTCGGATGGTTGGAATAATAATATTTATACGGTAAGGTTTGGGAATTTGATACTGAAAAAAGAACCGCAAATAACAAAGTGTATATAAATCGTTTTTTCATTTGATGAAATTGAATCGTAAAATTACACAATATTTGAATCAATCACCAAATCTGAATTCTTAATATTTTCTTAAAATGAGCGTGGACGAGCTTTATAAAGTATTTAACAAACATCCGTTGGTGTGCACCGATACAAGGAACATCGAACCGGGCTGCCTCTTCTTTGCTTTGAAAGGTCCGAATTTCAATGCGAATAAGTTTGCTGCCGATGCGATCGGAAAAGGCGCATCCTATGCGGTGATCGATGAAAAAGAATACAAAACCGGTGATCGGTTTATTTTAGTGGATGATGTTTTAGCCACCCTACAGCAACTCGCAAAATACCACCGGCAACAATTAAACATCCCGGTGATTGCGATCGTTGGTTCGAATGGAAAAACCACCACCAAGGAACTGATCACTTCCGTGCTGAGCCAGAAATATATGGTACTTGCCACGCCAGGAAATTTTAATAACCACATCGGGCTTCCGATTACTCTTTTAAAATTAAAAAAAGAACACCGCATTGCAATCATTGAAATGGGAGCTAATCATATTGGCGAAAATGCACTGCTTTGTGAGATCACCTGCCCCAATCTTGGAATCATAACCAATAACGGCAAAGATCACCTGGAAGGATTCGGAAGCATGGAAGGAGTGGAAAGATCTAATGGCGAATTGTATGATTATTTATTGAACAACCACGGGCTTGCCTTTGTGAACGCGAATGATGCAGTTTTGATGAAAATGGCTGCGCGCTTTGAACTTTTCCAGACTTATGCCGGTAATACTTCGACTGCGCGCAGTATGCCTAAAGCCGATGTAGTTGGTGTTGCAAAATCATTGCGCCCGGAAATTGAATTCTCCATTCTCAAATCAGAAATCTCCATTCGCAGTTGCCTGAGTGGTGAATATAATTTCGACAACATCATTGCCGCAGTTGCTTTCGGTAAATATTTCGGATTGAGTGATGAAGAAATAAAAAAAGGAATTGAAATGTATGAACCGAAGAACAACCGTTCGCAGATTTTAAAGAAGGAAAAGAATACAATCTACCTCGATGCATACAATGCCAATCCCAGCAGTATGGAAGCCTCTTTGCGGAATTTTGCAGCCATGCCTTTTGAAAACAAGATCGCCATCATCGGTGACATGTTCGAACTTGGAAAATATGCGGAGGAAGAACATCAAAACATGATAAATTTGTGTAACGAACTAAAACTTGATGAAGTTATTTTTGTTGGAGATGAATTTTATAAACAAAAAATTGAAATTGGTTTTCACTTTTTCAAAACCACCGAAGAAGCGATCGAATTTATCAAACAAAAAAACTATTCAGGCAAGAACTTTTTCATGAAAGGATCAAGAGGAATGAAATTAGAGACGATTGCGGATGTGATTAAATAATTTTTAAAATAGCTATTTCGCCCCTTCGGGCACTGTCATTAAGTTAAGAAGCTAATAAGTTGCTTTTCATTAATCCTGAAAGGATTAAATTTGAATAACCCTCGATGAAATCGGGGTGAAATGTAAAGGTTATTATTTCAACAACTACGAAGTAGTTGTTGTTAATATCATTGAGTATCTTTCTGCGGTTGCACCTGAGGTTATTGAAATTAAAGCCCTTCGGGCTTAACTTAATGACATTGCCCTTCGGGGCTTCATTTTCTTCGGTTGTTTTTTCTACCAAGATTTTGTTCCCACGGAATATTTTTATACCTTTTCTTAAAAAATAGGGGTCTCTAATATTTCTTTTTCAAAATAACTAATGCCGAATCACAGCCTTTGGCATCAGCTGGAAGTTTCATCATTTCTTCAATGAATAATTTTGGGTTTTTCATCCGCTGGTAAACTTCGCGCAATTGAAAATATCTTTTTGAATAGGAGGAATAACGAAGCAGGAAAGCATTGTTCACTTTATAATCAAACCGGTCTTTCTGAAAAAGTGTTGCGTACTTCAATCGCTTTTTAATTTTCGCTTCACATTTTTCTTTCGATAATTTTCCGTCAATACAACGATTAATGACCCGGTAAATTTCTTCATTCCTAAAAGCAAATGCAAAATAATCTTTCACGCTTGCACCCGAATACCATCCGCAAAACGAATTGGCGATAACATCTCCCAGCGCTTCTTCAAATTCGTATGGAAATTTTGCTTTCGAATTATTTTTATGCCGGTGAATGGCCTCATGGATCAAAATAAATGTCAGCGATAAAGAATCATATTCCAGCAACCGCTTATTTATCATGGCGCCTGAAGACCCCGCTGTAAAATATGCCATTGCATCAAATCCTTTTCGCTCCATATCATCTGCCTTATCTTTAGCAGCCGAAGGATGATTTCCGAAACTTATAAAATCACCGTCTGTCATTTTTTTAACAGAATCTTTTTTTGAAATATAAAGATAAGAAATAACGCTGTCGCTACTTGCAAACTCCGTATAAAATTTTTCCCCAACCTTTAGTTTCAAAGAATCAACCAGGAGCGATCGAACATGTCTGATCAAATTTAATTTTGAAGAAACTTTCCCGTTTGTCGAATCAATTTGTTGCGCAGGCATATTTGTTGCCGCGAAAAAAAATAATATCGACAGCACTTTTTTCATTCCACTTTCCTGCTGAGCGAAACCTGCGAATGCCCGCTTTTGAAAACTCCCCCGGGTTGAAGTTTGGTGATCGTTACTTCGGTGAAAATTATTTTGGGAAATTTTGATTGAATATCATCCAAAATAAATTTCGCAACGGTTTCCACGAGCTCGCGCGGAATTCCCATTTGCTTCTTGGCGATGGAATACAATTTTTCGTAATTCACGATTTCCGAAAACCTTTTCATTGATGCGTCATCTTCCGCTTCGAGTTCAACTGAAATATCAACAATGTATTTCCCTCCCAATATTTTTTCTTCGGGGTACAGTCCGTGAAAGGCAAAAAATTCAACGTTGGTGATGGACGATCTATACTTCATTCTTTGGGTTTTTAAATCGTTGCAAATAACATATTTTCGCTGCATTTAACAGTAATTTATGAATTCCAATACAAAAGACCAGTTTCATCGTACCAACAAACCTGATGTGTATGTTCAGCCCGATTACTACCTCGTGGAAGAGTTGCTCACCGAGGAACACAAACTCATCCGGCAGTCGGTTCGCGATTATGTAAAAAAAGAACTTTCGCCCATCATCGAAGATGTGGCACAGAAAGCACAATTTCCTTTTCATATTTTAAAACAGTTGGGCGAGATCGGAGCTTACGGGCCGCAATTACCTGCCGAATATGGTTGTGGCGGAATGGATTATATTACGTATGGGATCATCATGCAGGAATTAGAACGTTGCGATTCGGGAATTCGTTCCACTGCATCTGTTCAGGGTTCGTTAGTGATGTATCCGATCTTTAAATTCGGAAGCGAAGAACAAAAACGGAAATACTTACCAAGACTTGCCAAAGGTGAAATTATGGGTTGCTTCGGATTGACTGAACCAAATTTCGGATCGAATCCCGGTGGGATGATCACCAATTTCAAAGATGCGAAGGATGGTAAGAACGTAATTCTCAACGGTGCGAAAATGTGGATCTCGAATTCACCTTTCGCTGATATTGCCGTGGTGTGGGCTAAGAATGAAGAAGGGGTGATTCATGGTTTGGTGGTTGAACGCGGCATGGCTGGATTCACCACTCCCGAAACGCACAACAAATGGAGCTTGCGAACCTCCGTTACCGGTGAATTGGTTTTCAACGATGTGAAAGTTCCGAAAGAGAATATTTTCCCTAATGTGAAAGGTTTGAAAGGGCCGCTCACCTGCTTGAATTCTGCCCGGTATGGAATTTCATGGGGCGCACTTGGAGCAGCCATGGATTGTTACGACACGGCTTTGCGTTATTCGAAAGAACGCATTCAATTCGGAAAACCGATTGCCGGATTTCAGTTACAACAAAAAAAATTAGCCGAGATGATCACCGAGATCACGAAAGGCCAACTGATGGTGTGGAGACTGGGAACACTGATGAATGAAGGACGCGCAACACCAGCACAAATTTCAATGGCAAAAAGAAATTCAGTGGAGACCGCTCAAAAAATCGCACGCGAAGCCCGGCAGATGCTGGGCGGAATGGGAATCACGGGCGAATACCCGATCATGCGGCACATGATGAATTTGGAATCGGTGGTGACCTACGAAGGCACCCATGATATTCATTTGCTGATAACAGGAATGGATGTGACGGGTGAAAATGCGTTTGAGTAATCCCCATCCTGACCTTCCCGAAGGGGAAGGAATTATCTTCTTGTTGAACGAGAACCTTTCCCTCCCTAAGTGTAAATTTTCCCTTGTTTGGTTTATTCAATTCTTAATGAATCACACCGAAGCAGGGCTTCGAGGAATTCTCCTGATTAAATACTCATTAGCTTCAGCGGCTATCGCCTCATAGAGTCAGCACCCAGGTCAGATTTTAATTATTATTCATCTTATTTAGACTACCAGGTGACGGGTTTGTGCTTTCAGAGCAGTATCAAAGTCTTTCAATAAGTTCGACTTAAGTCCGCTTGTCTCCACAAAAAAAACCACCACATTTTCCGTGCTGGTTTTTTTGTGCAATTGAAAACTAATTATTCTACCTTGTTGATCTTGAGTGAATGTGTTTCTCCCTCCATCGAAACATTCAACAAATAATATCCGTTGTCGAGTTTGCCAAGATCATTTAAGTTCACCGGTGAATTCACTTCAGCATGGATCGTTTTATTCAACACTTCCCTTCCCGTCAGATCGGTAACAACTATTTTCACATCGGTTGGTTTCGAAATATTCAGCAACAACATCGGATCAGCAGTGAATGGGTTGGGATAGACCACTACCGGTTTATTCTCCGCATTCAGATTCAATGTGACTGTTTTACTTAATGAAGAAGAGCCATCCTGGTCGAACGCAGCAATTCGATAGTAAATGGTCTTACTGTTTTGCGGAACATTTTTATCAATGAGATTGTAACTGACAGCTTTGGAAGAATTACCTGAAGCTTTCAGTTCCCCAACTGGGTTGAATAAATTTCCATCGAGTGATCTTTCAACCACGAAATGATCGGAATTGATCTCTGATCCGGTGATCCAGTTCACATTCACATCGGTTAAAATTTTTGTTGCCGAAACATTGAGCCAGGTAACCGGCAATGCATTATATGCCGGCATACTTCCGATACTGAAATCACAAAACCCGGTAAGTGGGCCAACTGTTAAGGTCGTTCCTGTTCTTGAAGTGGACAAGGCTGTCCACGAACCATTGTACTCACTTCGTTTCATAACGTACAAACTATCCGGTCTTGGCATCCCTCCGATTCCGGCAATATTTATCTGAACATAATAAGGTGAACTGGAAGGCAAATTCCCTGTTCCGTTTCCGGAATAGGTCATCGTCCAATAACCGCCTGTCCAAACATTTGTAGGAGTGAAAATGGCACCGCTGTTGGTAGTAGCACTCGAGTTGGAATTATATATAGGAGTTGCCGAGGATGGTGCAGCCACATTGTAACGGCATAAAGCCAGTTTACCGGTAGTTGCTCCAATCCCGGTGAAACTCAAATTAACAATTCCGCTCGTGAACAATCCTGTTGAAGTTACACTCTGAAAACTCTTTAGAGCCGGATTCGAAATAATGATATCACCGATAAAAACGCTGTTGCCTCCGGCAGATTTTTCACGGAAACCGATCAACACACTCCCACTACCCGCATAGGCCGAAAGATCGATGGCTTCATGTCTCCAATCGGTTGCAGCCGAAGGCGGGCTATAACTCGAAGCTGCCGCGATGGTTCCAAGCGTAGGTGAAGAAAGCTGGCTGCTCTTGGAATAAACTGCCGTGAATGTAGAACCTCCATCGGTGGAAACCATTACCTGCAAGGTATCGTCTTTTCCCGTGGTGGTGCTCGGTGCGTTAGCCACATAAAAATGCATCACCGGGTTGGTAATGCCAACAAAGCTGAAAAGAGGAGAAAGCATCTTGGCTTCGGTACCAACAGCCACATTGAAATTATCGGCATACAAAACTGTTGTGGCGGAAACTCCGTTGGGTTGCGTGGCGGTGGTTTGTTTCCACAAAGCGCTTGCATTATTTATGGGTGTCCATGTGGTGAGAATTCCATTTGTGAGTTGATAAGGATAGGTAGTGATTGGGGTTACTGCATTCACTGTTATCACCAACGTGTCGTTGTTTTTTAACTGGTCATTACTCAAAGTAGTGAAAATTTTTATGGTATGTGGCCCCGCAGTTGAAAGTGTTATGGCATTTGTCCCCGTAAATAAAACACTTGTTGTGTCATTCTGATTTAATCCAACTGTTGTGCTCAAAGGTCCGACAGCCGTTCCTCCATCAATGGAATATTTTACTCCTATACCCGATGGACGGAAATTCGTACCATAATTTTTAACATAAGCTCTTAGAGGCATGGCGGCCCCGGTAGCAATAGTAGTATTATTAAAAGGAGATGATAAACTTACACCCACATCTGCTGTATCAATATCGATAGTAATATCATTCATAAAACGGTAGGGATAGGCTCCTGAAGAGAGTGTTGACCCGGTATAATATGAAGGATAAGTAAAAAGTGATGGGGAAGGAGATAATGTATTCCCAACGGCAAGATTGGTAATCGGTAATCCTGATGTACTCCAATAAGAAATTGTATCCACTGGCCTGGTTGGGCTTTCATTTTGAACACTGCCCATATAATAAATTGTAGAAGTCATACCTGAATAAATGCCTGCGAGAAAAGTGGCATTAGTTAAAACCGGTGGAATGCTTATATTGAAATTTAAATAAGTTCCAAGATCAGTACTTAGAATAACATAATTTGGCGAGCGTCCGAGAATATTGCCTGACATATCCGTTATCATTCCGCAAACGGTATCGCCAAGCATTACAGAATTTCCGGTGATGTAACATTTTATTTGCGAAACAAAACCGGTTCCGTTAATTTTATATTTATTAGCCACGAAATTTGGACTGACAGTGCCTCCATAAGCCTGGGCCACACCTTGCGTGGTATCAGTATATCCCATGTACCTGTTACTTACCGACATTCCATAGGTGGCCGTATCATTCAATAAATTGTCATCCGCAAAGGTATAAACCTTGATGATGTTCTTCCCCTGGTTTGTAGGGGTAAATGGTGCAAAAGAAACAAATGTACTTGTAAGAAGAGAAGTATTGCAGGACAATCCAGCCAAAGTTGGAATGGTTACAATATTAGTATAAGAATTTGCACCGCTAATATTGAGAACTACTGTAATACTTGATTGTGTATTCGAGCCTACATTAGTTATGTATGCCCTTATCGAATCTGAAATGAAAAAAGGTGAAGCTATTTTCCCTCTTGCAAAAACGGTATTGACCGCAATATCATTATTGGCTAACGGTGTAAAATGGTAAACCCTTCCGACATCAGGTGCAGGTCTGCTCCCACTAACTGCGTTTCCGTAATTTATAGCGTTGCTTGGATAAGGGTAGTTCCCTAAAGGGGTTCCCGTACATTGCGAATTTGCAACAGCAAGTGACCAGGCTGTACTTGATGCTTTAGTGAAAGTCAATAATTGGCAAATTGATGTCGAACCAATACCTGTATTGTTTCCTTTTAAACCAATTGCAGAGAAACGTGCATTAGATGTGTTACTTGATTGTGTCCATGTTCCAAATACAATTTCTATTGAATTGGAACCTTCATAAAGTTTCAATTGAAAATTGATCGTATCATACTGCGATGTAATTCCACATTGAGTTTTATCACTCATATTTTTCCATTGTAACGTACAAACCCTTGAACCGGTCGTTCCGGTTGTCACATACTTGAACTGCGGTGTTGCTGCATTTGATGCCGCTCCCCAAAGGTCTTGCCCAAATGCAAAAATAAGATCCGTGTCCTGGGGCTGTGCATATCCTACAGGAGTGCTTGCCGAAGTATTGAATGGACCACCTGCGGGTGACTGTGCAAATGTGGTAAACAACATATTAGTTGCCCATGAAACCGTTCCTCCTCCAAGCTTTACAAAACCGTCCACATACATTGTTAAATTAGTAAATGATGTGCCGTTGAAATTAAATGTAAATCCGATTGGAATTGATGAATTGGAATAACCTGTGTCGTTGTTGGTCATTGTCACTGACGTTCCCGTGGAAGTGATGTCGGTATAAGTGCTGGTAAATGTACTAAAACCTCCGGCAGGGTAGTTAAGGTTTTGGGCAAACGGGACCGTTGAAAAGGATAAAATAATGCAAAGAAATGCAATGCGCGTAAAGTT
>JBIOHI010000050.1:0-10717 GCA_044448845.1 Bacteroidia bacterium | reverse complement strand
CTGAACGACTTCATAGGGGATACGGACTATTGTTTGGAGTAAAATTCGTATTCGTAACCGATAGCTAAAACAGGTTTACCGTTCTTGTCGAATTGCGTTTGCCGGGTGCAAAGATTTTTATCATTATATTCAAACAAGGTCTGGCTTTTTAACCCGTCCTTATCGGAAATGACGGTTTGAGTGTTGTTCTTATTTTTGTCGTAAGTATAGATCTCGCGCAATAGCAAAGTTCCTTTTCGGTCAAACTGTTCCCATTTATTCATCAGTCCATCTGCTGAAAAATAGCACAGCGTTTTTTTGATCTTGTCTTTTGCATCCCTGTCCTCGAAAGTCCAAATATACGAACCGTCCGGATTCAGCGAATATTTCTTGCTGAAATTTCCCATTTCCTGCTCTTCGCTTCTTTCTTTTCCCTTTTGATCCCCATCGTAGGTCCAGTGGCGGGTCATTTTTCCCTTGCGGTTGAAATATTTGGTTTCCTTGTTGGACTTGTTGTCGAGGTAGCCGTATTCATAACGGAATATTCGCCTTCCTTTTTTGTCGAGACAGGTGTACGAGATCATCTGGTTAAAATCGTTGTATTCCGATTTCCAGGTGACTGCGGGCATTTTTTCATTCCGTTCGTACTCCTCGGTTTTTATTTCCCTGAACCGTTCATCATAATAAAATTTTTCCATCATCATGATCTCTGATTTGCCATTGTAATAGATCGTTTGTTCGGGCAAAGTATCATTCACAAACGTATGCAGGTGCCAGGAGGCCACTTTCCCGCCCGGTGAATTTTCAACGGTTTTAACAGACAAACCCAACGGGTTTATTTCCGATTCGGCAGACCTGAAGTATTCCCTGGTCTTTTCATCCTGCTTTTTTTCAATGAATTTTTTTACCCGGTTGTTTCTCATCCCCGCTACCTGTTTCCATCGCATCATGTATTCCCCGATCTCCGACTGGGAAGGGAAATATTCATTCTTTTGACTAAAGGCCGGGGAACAAATAACAGCCACACATAAAATCAGCAAAAATCTTCTCATGGTTAAAATTTCAAAAACAAATTTAAGCCAGGAAAACGGAAGGGCAAACGGATTTTTGATGAATGGCTGTTAAAATTTAATGTTATGAATTTAATAATTATTTTTTATCATTGCATTACGATATGCGAAAAGTCGTTGCCATAATACTTGCAGTTCTAACGCTTGCGTTTTCCCTTAAAGTGAATGTCGCTTTGCATTATTGTGGCGGGAAGCTGGTTCAGTCCAAATTCCTGATGGGCTTCAATAATGCCACTTGCGGCATGGAAACGGGTAAAAATAAATGTAAAAACACCTCGTCTTCTTCCACTAATGATATTAATTGCTGCAAGAATCAATTGCAACAAATAAATACGGACGATTATAAGATCGCTTATGATGCAGCATCGTTATTCCCAGTACTCACCCAAGCCATCTTTCAAAGGAATCTCTCTTTGTTCGGTAAGGTCAATACGATTGAAAATTTTGTTTCCTATCGTCCGCCACCCGGCCTGACGGCTGTCTCGCTTTCTTTTATTAAAATTTTCCTGATCTGATTTCACGGAATCAATTGGTTTTCCCTGCTTAAGATCAAGCGGGGATTCGTTGTTTTTGAGTGCGCCACCGGCCTCTCAATAATTATTCATTTATTTTTTTAAACTTTATAAAAAACAGATCATGAAAACATCAATCAAGTTCTTAAGTGTAGTATTCTTTGCCCTGGTTATTTTCTCATGTAGCAAAAGCTCAGACACCATGGTAATGAAAGATCCAATGGCATGTTGCAGTATGCCATCAACCGGAACTGTTGGGCAATCCATTAGTTTCAGTTCGTCCTGCAGTACCGATGCAGGTAACTACAAATGGGATTTCGGGGATAGCACTACTTCAACAAACGCAAACCCAACTCATACCTATTTAAAAGCCAGGATCTATACGGTGAAATTGACGGCTACCAGCAGTGACGGGATGAAATCGAATGACGCCTCGAAATCTATAACCATCAATTAAATTTTATGAAAAATTTTGTAATTCACATTGCTGTTTTCATTTCATTCTTTTTTTGCATTTCAATGCGGATCGGAAATGACCCGGTCAAAGAATGGAAAGCAGCTCCGGAAGCCGACAAACTCATAAATCCGTTCAAAGGAAATGATGCCGCTGTTGCCGAAGGAAAAAAACTTTACGCGCAGGTCTGCATTATTTGCCATGGAGAAAAAGGAAAAGGTGATGGAGTTGGAGGAATAACGCTTACTCCGAGACCGGGAAATTTCACAAGCTCCAAAGTACAGGCACAATCGGATGGTGCCCTGTTCTGGAAAATGACGGAAGGCCGCCCACCCATGGCGAGTTATAAACCGATCCTCACCGACCTACAGCGGTGGCAACTCGTAAATTATATCAGGACTTTTAGCACTTTTAAAAAATAAAGCAATGAAAAAATTATTTTCCATACTGATAATTTTTGTTTTGAGCATGGGCGTTTCTCATGCGCAGGACAGCACACAAAAACAGGTTCAGAATCTCCAGGATGAAATTTCGAATCTGAAGAAACCATCCAAAACGCATTTCATGATTCGCGGCTTCGCGCAATTCGGTTTTAATGCCTCGGATAATGATGTGAATTTTAACATGACCTCCTTTAACCCAGTTTTGTTATGGCGGCAAGGCGATCGTTTTCTTTTCGAGACCGAACTTGAAATGGAATATATGACGAATCAATTAAGTCTCAATCTCGGATATGCAAGCGCTTCGTATATGATCACTAAAGGGCTCGTAGTGAAATTCGGAAAGATACTTGTCCCGTTTGGAACATTTGGCGAGAAGCTGCATCCATCGTGGGTGAACAAATGTGTTACCATGCCACTTGGTATAGGTCATGATGGAGCTGTTCCAATGAGCGATATCGGATTTGAAATTAAAGGCGGATTACAATTCGGAAGTTCAAAAATAAGTTATGCGGCCTACGCTGTAAACGGGCCAACGATAAAAGACGGAACAGGTGAACCCACCGAAGCTGGAATGCTTGCATTTGATAATGCAATTGACAATAATAAAAATAAAGCACTCGGTGCGCGAATTGCATTTTTACCTTTTTCAAATTCATCACTCGAGATCGGCCTTTCGGCATATTACGGAATGCCGGGATCAGCAACCGCTCCGTTTGCCGCAGATACCAACAAGACAACCGCTGTCAGAAACCTTACTTATAATAACGTTACCGCATTGCTTACTGCTATTGATCTTTCTTACGTAAAATTAATAAGTGAGATCGGGGGAATCATTGATATAAAAGGACAATATACGATGTCGGACGTGAGCAAAGCAAGCTATATAAATCCGACAGATTCAATTTCCATAAGATCGCCCTATACGTTTACAAACAGCAGCGTTGCATATTACGGGCAGATCGCCTATCGTCCGGCTCTGGCAGAAAATCAAATCCTGAAAAATTTAGAATTGGTCGGAAGATATTCCGTTTACAATACTCCTTCCGGTTCGAATTGGTACAGCAACAAATCGCAGATCACCATCGGTTTGAATTACTGGCTCACCTGGCGAACTGTTATAAAAGCAGACTACGAGATGACGACAGTGGATAATGGTATGTCGGGTTCATCCGGTTCTTCAGGCATGACGGGAATGGCAGGCATGTCCGGCATGGGAAATACAGCCGTTACGTCCAATGTATTTATGCTTCATTTAGCAATGGGATTTTAAAAATTAAATAATATGAAAAAGATAAAATATATTTTCGGTTTGACCCTTTTAGTTTTGGCTCTAATCACTATTTTGCAAAGTTGTTCCGCTCAAAAAGAGATGATCGCAGCAAAATCGGGCGCACAGTTGTGGGGAGAGAATTGCATCCGCTGTCACAACAGCCCAACACCGGTTGATTTCAATGATGAAGAATGGAAGACCATCGGCTTGCACATGCAGGACCGCGCGAACCTGACGAAAGACGAAGCAACGAAGATCGTTGAGTTTTTGTGTTCGGCTAATTAGAAAAATGCAGTTGTACTATTTGTTTAGTATATTCGAAGATTCAACTCATGAATCAGAAGGATAAGTTGACAAAAATAATTTAAGTAAAATGAAAAATAATTATCTTTTAACATTAGCTACTACCCTTTTAAGCTTGGGTGTGCTCGCGCAGGAACAAAAGGTAAAACCTGACGAAAGCAAAAAACTTGGCAGTGCAACAAAATCACAATTGTTCACCACCGAATGTGCGGGGACTGCAAACACCGAAACCGCAGATTTGAAATGGAAGCCCGCCCTGGTTAATAAAGTTGAAGAATTTGAACCGAAGATCCCGGATGAAGAATTAGTGGAGAAGATCAAACAGGAAAAACTGATCCTGAAACAACGATCATCCAGTTATAAGACCAACAGTTCAGAACCATTTTCAAAAACCGCCACACCACTGATCGGAAACAATTTCGCAGGAAATTCAAACAACGGATCTTCTCCTCTTGATAATTGCATTGCCATTTCTGACGGTGGGATCATTGTGAGCGTTGCCAATACCTCCATCGAAATGGATGATATATCAGGAAACAATTTGTATTACAATACCCTGAGTTCTTTCATCAACGATCCGGCAAGTTCATCCGTTTGCGACCCTTACATTTTGTACGACAGGCAGGCAGACCGGTTTATTTTCTTTTCCCTCCAGGTTCTCACTACATCCCCAAACAGCATTTTTATTATGTTCTCGAAAACGAACAATCCGGCTACAGGCGGCTGGTGGAAATACAAAATAACAGGTAATCCTTTAAATGACAACAGTTGGTTTGATTATCCAAAGATGGCTGTTTCGGACAGCGAGTTGTATGTGACCGGAAATTTATTTTCCACTTCGGGATACTTCAACCAGTCGGTGATTTACCAGGTTCAAAAATCAGGTGGGTATTCAGGTGGTAATATAAACTGGCAGATATGGAAAAATATCCCCGGTTCACCTTTTACCATTTTGCCGGTTGGAAACGGGCAGGGGCAATCTTACGGACCGGGCTGTTATTTTGTTTCAATTTCGCAGTCGGGTGGTTCTTCCATAAAATTGTATGACCTCACTGGTTACATGAGCGGAAGCCCGGTACTTAATTATTATTCAGTTAACACCACCTCGTATTCACTTGCAGCTAATTCCGCCCAGCTGGGTACTTCGTGTTTGCTTGATAACGGGAATTGCAGGGTGCAAAATGGATTTTACCTGAACGGGATCATTCATTTTGTTTTTCATTCTGATTATGGAAGCGGGTACAGCGGTGTTAATTACAATCGCTTAACAGTTTCATCACTCACTAATGTTTCAAAGATGTTCGGCTCATCGGGTTTTGATTATAGTTATCCTTCCGTTGTTTCGTATGGCGGAATGACCACAACCGACAAATCGGTGATGATCGGTTTCGGCAGGACCGGTTCGACCATATACCCTGAAATAAGAGTGGTAAATTGTGATGACGCGATGAACTGGTCGGGTTCTGTTTTGGTAAAATCGAGTGCCAGTTATGCCAGCTACACTTCTTCGACCAAAGAAAGATGGGGTGATTACACGGGTACTTCAATGAAACATAACAGCACCACTTCTTCCATCTGGATGAACGGAATGTTCGCTTCCTCCTCTCATAAGTGGAATACGTGGATCTCGGAAATCCATGATTATTCGATCACCGGAAATAACGAGGTGAGCAAAGCAACTAATCTGAAAGTTTTTCCAAACCCGGTTGTTGAATCATTCACCATTGAATTTTCTCTTCCGGAAAGCACCGAACTTGAAATAAGCGTTTTTGATATTTCGGGAAGAGTGGTGAAGGAACTTTACCATGGCAAAGGTATCCAGGGCGAAAATGTTTTCTCGTTCAACAAAGCAAATCTTTCGGCAGGAACTTATTTTTTAGTTATTAAAAATAATTCAACGGTTATCAAAAATGAAAAAATTGTTATTGCCGACTAAGTTTATTTGCGTTTGCTTCCTGTTTGCATTTCACAACCTGCTTGCCGCCCAGGGAAGAGAGCGGCAGGCAAGTCCGCAACAACCCAAGCCGGCAATTGACAAAAAGCAATCAATCAAAGTAAAACCGATTGCCACTGATACTGTAAGAAAAATTAACCGGACACCGCTTACGGGAACAGCCGGAAATAGTAATTCAACAAGAAAAAATGCGGGCGAAAAGACATACAAGAGTAAGGCGATCATTCACCGTGCACCTGAACAGGAAAAAATAGATTCCATCAAAAATGAGAAGATGAAAAATAAAAAGTGAAAAAGATATTCTTCCTTATTGAATTCGGGAAGAAGCCCTTCTGGTTGGCTCCCATTTCACCGACTGCTTCCCGGAAATAAACCGGAAAAATCCAAGGTACATGCACCAGTTGGTCACAAAAAAATAATACGGAATAAAAAGTATTTTCACCCGCAGGTGATTGTTCTCCAGGATCCATCCAAGCATGGCAAGAACGTAAAAGATCAGTTGCCCGTAAAATAAATACGAATAAATTCCTCCAACGCGTACGAGTAAAAAATAATTTGCCGGAAGAATTAAAAACAGGGAAAGCGGGGCGAGCGTCCAACGCAGCACTTTATGCGAAATAAAATTGAATGCCAGAAAAAAATTTCGAAACGGATTGAATGCTTTGACCAATCTTCCCATAGATTGCCATGCCCCGGCACTGATGCGTATCTTTCGCTTCAATTCTTCATTCACACTGGCTGAGGCATATTCTTCGGCATAGGCATTGGGTTCATAGATCACTTTGTATCCCATCAGTGCAATTCGCATCGATTGAATGAAATCATCGAGGATGGTGTCTTCCTCCAAAGCAGAATATAAGGAGCACCTGAAAGAGATCAACTCACCCGCTCCACCAACCGTAGAATATAATTCCGAATCGAGTTTTTTGAGCAACGATTCATATTGCCAGTAAATTCCTTCGCCTGCTGCGCTGGCAGCATCCCTGCTGCTTACTTTTACGCGTTTCTCGCCCGCAACCGCTCCCACTTTTTCATCCTGGTAATGTTTAATCATTTCCCTGATCGCGTTTGAATTCAGATCGGTATTCGCATCACAAAAGATCACGAACGGGGTTTTTACAAATTGCATGGCACGGTTCTCGGCAGTCGATTTTCCGGCTCTTTTATCCTCATGAAGAACGATCAACTCATTATATCTTTTTAAAAAATCAGGTGAACCATCGGTAGAACCATCCGTGATAAATATGATCTGCAATTTATTCTTCGGGTAATCCAGCGAAAAACAATTTTCCACTTTCCGTTCAAGTACCGCCCGTTCATTATAACAGGGAATCACGAGGGAAACATCCGGTTCGAAAATTCCCGCAACCGGCTTCACTCTTTCCGAAAAAATTCTTTTGAGCATCACCAGGAAGAACATCAGCATCGCATAACCGATATAGGTATAAACGATAATGCCTGTTCCGATCCAGAATATATAAAATGCTGCCAGCATGCTTTTTCAAACCTAAATTAAAATTATGAATCAACAAAAATGATATTTTGTGTAAGTTTGAAATTCCATTTCAATATGACCAGGTTATCCGTCAACATCAACAAATTTGCTACGCTTCGAAATTCGCGCGGAGGCAATAATCCCGACCTGCTTAAAGTGGCAGCCGACTGCCAGCGTTTCGGGGCACAGGGGATCACCGTGCATCCGCGGCCGGATGAGCGGCATGTCCGTTACCGCGATGTGGCTGAACTTCGCCCGCTCATTCACACCGAATTCAATATTGAAGGAAATCCGCGGGAAAGAAAATTCATCGACCTGGTGATCTCGGCAAAACCCGACCAGGTAACATTGGTTCCCGACTCAACCGGGCAACTCACATCCGATCATGGATGGAACACCATCGAAAATAAAAGTTATTTGCAGGAGGTCATCACCGAATTCAAACAACATGGGATCCGTACCTCTATTTTTGTTGACCCCGATCTGAAATTCATCGAGGGCGCAAAAGAAACAGGAACCGACCGGATCGAATTATACACAGAAAGCTATGCAAAAAAATTTAAAACCAATCCTGAAAATGCAATTTCAGATTTTGTTATCGCTGCTGAAAAAGCAAAGCAACTTGGTATTGGAATTAATGCCGGTCATGACCTTGATCTCGAAAACTTAGGTTATTTTAAAAATCACATTCCCGGTCTTTTCGAAGTATCGATCGGGCACGCACTGGTTTGTGATGCGTTATACCTCGGATTGGAAAACACCATTCAACTTTATTTAAGACAGTTGAAATAAGCCGAATTAATGCGGAATTATTTTTTCCTCGAATAATTTTCTGCAAACCACTTTATCAATTGGCAAAGTAAGCTTTTCTTCATTCAGTTCAGGGAGTGGCATCCATTCAAATTTCAACTTTTCAGTTCGATCTTCAGAATGAACTATTCTTTCCTGCGGATCAAAGTGAATCCTTTTATCCGCTTGCTCCACCAGGTAATAAATGGAAATGACCTGATCTTTTTTATTAAAAATACTCGGTTGAAAAAAATCGGTGGTATAAAAATGCCGGATAACTTTTATTTCCAGCCCTGTTTCTTCCATGAATTCACGGTCCAGGCAATCGATGGTGCCTTCGCCAAATTCCAAACCTCCGCCCGGAAATTTTGTAAAATCAAATCCGTTCCTGTTTTCATGAACAAGGAGTAACTCCTTTTTTTCATTGATCAGCAAACCGTAGACGCGAATAGTAAACCGTTTCAGTTCTTCCATGGAAAAATTCAATTCACTATTTCGTAAATAATTCCTGCCTGCATCGAAAAATAAAAAGGATAAACACTGATTGGCCCGGATGAAATGGGAAAAGGACACGCTCCGAAAACAGGTTGAACCATGAGCGAAAAATTCTTGTCGATTTTGTAGTCAACTCTTGCACCCAGCATGGCCGCGATATTCAAACTGAGAAAACTGGAGGTGTAGGCAGATGAGTCCACATTAAACCTGTTTTTACCATCAATATCAAAATCGAGTTTGGCAGTGATCTGGTGTTTGAGCAATACGTTCAAAGCAATGCCGCCCGACACATAAATATTCATCCGGTAATCTTTGCTGCGGAAAAGATGGTAATTGGCAAATAAGGGTAAATGCAGGTAATGGTAGCGGAAATCGTAGCTGATATTTCGCGAGGCACTTGTTTTTTCTTCCAGTTTTCCGGAACCTACTCCCGGATATAATTTGTCTCCGAATTTGATATTGTTCTGGTTGATCTGAAATCCGATATCCTGGTAACCTATGCCGAATTGGAAGGTCCACTTCAGATCCGGCGAGTAATTCACCCAACCCGAGAAGTTGAGATAGGAAACCCGGTAACTTTTGTTCTTATTAACGGAATCATTGTATGCGGTAAAGGTCTGATTGGTGGAACCGATCAAATCCGAAGATTTGGTAGTGTTAACTGTAAAAGAGAACGTTGGATTTGCCGAAAAACCATACGTCCATTTTGACTTGCTTTGTGCGAAAACTAAAACTGAATTCAACAGAAAAAACACCGATACCAAATAATTTCTCATTCAAAAAATTTCGCACGAAGGTACTATTTGGTTTTAAAAAACAATGGCTACGGTTTCCGGTTAAATGACAGGCGCAGTGAAATGATATTGGAATAAGGCAGCAAGCCCGAAGCACTGCCAACATTGGCAAGAGCGTAATCAAGGCAGAGATTATTCAGTTTAATTCCGATACCAAGCGTGGGAACCACAGAAGTCTGCGTGGTGCCGTCAATTTGCTTCGCCTGCTGGATGTTGTTCATCCCTCCCCGGAGAAAAACAATATTGGCATAACCCAATTCGAAACCCAGTTTAGGATCGATGTTAAAATAGCTGCTGTGAATTAAAACATTTCGTTGCCCGTCAGTATTGATATCCCAGTCTGTTTCGGCAAGCACGGTGAATTTATCTTTGAAAAATGCCCACTTCCTTGCAGCCGCTATAGTAAGTTTGGGCAATGTGAGTTCGAGATTATTGGAGGGAAGTGCATTATCCGTTGCAAGCAATATTTGTTTTTGCTGATCAGTAAAGGTATAGGTCCATACATTAAAGGTGGATGTTACATCGCGAACGGTTGCGGCAAACTTCCAGTTCCCGTAATTATATTTTGCTCCCGCATCAAAACCAAAACCCCAGGCATTGGCAAAATCCCCGATCACCCTGCGAATCACTTTTACATTTCCCCCGAGAGATAATCCTTCGATATTCATTTTTCGTGCATAGGATCCGATGAATCCGTAATCGACTGCCGAAAAACTGGAGATGAGTGAATAATCGATCTGCCCGTTTTGCATCAGGTTCAAAGTATTGGGAATATCATCTACTCCGTTGCGGATAACTGAAAGCCCGATCACACTTTTGTCATTTAGTTTAAAGCTTAGCCCGACATATTCTTCCTTGCTGATCCCGGCAAAAAGTTCATTGTGCATCAATGCTACCTGGATATTATCCTTTATCTCCATTAATGCAGCCGGGTTCCAGTAACCGGAGGTCGCATCATTCACCGAAGCGATAACGGCATCTCCCATTCCGGCAGCCCTTGCTCCTACGCCAATCGATAAAAATTCATTGGAATATTTTGGCGCGAGCTGGGCTTTGGCAGAAAAGATCCCGCTGACAAATAAAATAATGACTATGCCTTTTTTCAATTGATGATATTCTTTATTTCGGTGAAAAGCCGGTCGGCATCAGGGAAATATTT
>JBIOHI010000049.1:0-10843 GCA_044448845.1 Bacteroidia bacterium | reverse complement strand
TTTTTGTCACTTTATTATTTTCGGGTTCAATAGAAATCAATTGTGCGATCGAAACGAACTGTTTCAGCGATTGATTGATGGTGATCCTTTCTTTTGAAATATGCCCCACACATTCGGTATGCGTTCCGTTTCCATGGGCATTGATCAAAATATTTTCGCAATTGACACTGCCGCCTTCTTTTACTGAACCAATAAAATTCCCGGATGCTACCGGTTCAAACAACGGAGACCGAAGGTGATAGGCATTTGGGTTGTGTCCTCCTGAACTCAGCGGAATGGATATATCCAGCGGCTTCGATAAGTCGGCTGTATGTTTTTTTTCATTCCACTCAATAATTATTCGCATGGTACGTTTTGGATTTTATTTTACGAATATCAGTATATTTGGCCAAATGTAGGTATGAGATTGTACGAACAAAAAAACTGGTGGAAACGTTTTCTGATGGTGGCGGCTTTGTGCATTGGCGCGTTCTCGCTATGGTACACTCATACACTCGTAAAAAAACTCGAGCGTGAAGAAGAAAAAAAAGTAGTGCTGTGGGCAAACGCCACTAAAGAGCTGCTGAAGGCCGAAGGAGATTTTAATTTCCTTCTGGACATCATTAAAGACAACGAGACCATCCCAGTGATCCTCGTGGATGATAACGGAAAATACATTTCGAACCGCAACCTGGATTCGGCAAGGGCGAACGACCAGAATTATTTGTTGGAGCAGCTTGCCATCATGAAGGAGCAACACGAGCCGATCAAAATTCTGTATGACGAAAAAAACGGCCGTTATAATTATCTGTACTACAAAAATTCTATCATTCTTACTCAACTCAAGCAGTATCCATTTTACCAGCTCAGTATCATCGCGGTTTTTATTTTGGTCTCGTATTTTGCGTTCAGCGCTTCACGCAAAGCCGAGCAAAACCAGGTATGGGTTGGAATGAGCAAAGAAACTGCGCACCAACTTGGAACACCGATCTCGTCATTGAATGCATGGATCAACCTCATTCGTGATTCGGAAAAAAGCAAGCAAGCCGAATACTTAAATGAATTGGAAAAAGATGTGAGCCGTTTGGATCTCATCGCGGAACGGTTCTCGAAAATTGGCTCGGCACCGGAGCTGAAACCCGAGTTGATAGAAAATGTATTAAGTGATGCTATTCAATATTTGAAATTGCGCACTTCCGAAAAAGTTGTTTTCAGTTTGGTAAATGAAAATCCGGAAACAACCGCCATGTTGAATATTTCATTGTTCGACTGGGTAATTGAGAATTTGTGCAAGAATGCAATTGATGCGATGAACGGAGAAGGAAAAATCACCATGAAAATTTCAAGTGAAGCTGAAAGGGTTTTGATCGATATTACCGATACCGGGAAAGGAATCGCACCTTCCAAACGTAAAACAGTTTTCAAACCGGGATTCACCACCAAGAAGCGAGGCTGGGGACTTGGTCTTTCGCTTGCCAAGCGGATCATTGAAGAATACCACAAAGGAAAAATTTTTGTAAAAGAATCTTCCGATAAAGGAACGACTTTCAGGATCGTGTTGAATGCGTGACGCCATTTATGGTATCTTTCATTCAAATTTCACAAATCTATTTTTTTCAATAAAACTATTTTTTCTTCTCTTTTGTAATCAGTTTTAGCGTCAATTCCAGATTCGGTGTAAATGTCAAGTCTAACTTTAAAACAAATTGTGTTCACCACATTTCCTTTATGAACTTCATTTGATGCAGGAATTAAAATTAATGCTGTCAATTCTGATGAATTGAAAACAGAATCAGCTCCTTCACCAACCCATCCATAATTAAAAGAATAATCTAAACACTGAAAGCTCAACTTTTCTTTACTTAATATTTCTGGAGAATTATCCTGCACTTGACCCCCATCTTCAATATTCATATCATCAAAAAATTCTTCTATTTCGTGATGAGTATTTGATTTAGAATTATTGGCAATAACAAGAAATTTTTTTATAAGAATTTGTCGTAGTGTGTCAATTTCTTCAACATCTCGAAATCCTTCATCCGTTATTTTAAAAGATTTTGTTGAGTCAAGATTATTATTGGATGTGGTTGAATCTGACGAATTTTTTTTATTTGTGCATCCAAAAAGAAAAAAGAATATTGAGTACAGGATTTTCACATTTCCATTTTCAACTTTCAATTCAATCCTTCCAATCAGCAATAAACAAATTCGTATCGTGCGTTCCGCCATTGTTGCGGTTGGATGAGAACACCAAACGTTTTCCATCCGGTGAGAACATCGGGAAAGCGTTGAACACACTTTCGGTCGTAATTTGTTCCAATCCTGTTCCGTCATCATTGATCATCCACAACTGAAAATCCCAGCCTTTTTGTGAATGGTGATTGGATGAGAAAATAATTTTCTTTCCGGAAGGATGATAGAACGGAGCCCAGTTGGCCTTTCCCAAATGCGTGATCTGTTTCATGTCGGACCCGTCAATGTTCATTGTAAATAATTCCATATTGACCGGAGCTACTAATCCCTGAGCTAATAAATCCTTGTATTCAACGGTGTCTTGTCCCTGCGGGCGTGATGCGCGAAAAACCAGCTTGGTTCCATCAGGCGAGAAAAACGCACCGCCATCGTAACCGAGTTCGTGTGTTAACTGCTTCACATTTTTCCCATCAATATCCATGATGTAAAGATCGAGATCACCGTTGCGCGTGGAGGTGAAAACGATTTTATCTCCCTTTGGGGAAACAGTTGCTTCGGCATCGTATCCGGGCGTGTTGGTGAGTTGCTTTAAGATCTTACCTTTCTCATCGCTGATATAAATATCGAAACTTGAATAGATCGGCCATAAATATTTGCCTGTATTTTTCGGAGGTTCGGGCGGACATTCTTTTCCTGATTTAAATGTTGAAGCATACAGAATTTTTTTATCTCCCGGTAAATAGAAAGCACAGGTGGTGCGTCCTTCGCCATTGCTCACCGGCATAGGCTGGTAAATTTTATTGTCTTCGGCTTCATCAATGATCATGTAATAGATCTGGTCGCACTTCAATCCGAAACCGGGATTGTTGGTTTGAAAAGAAAGTTTTTTTCCGTTGAAACTGAAATAGGCTTCCGCATTGTCTCCGCCAAAAGTAAGCTGCTTCATATTGACCAGGTGATGTTCATTTTGGGAAGGCTGAACAGAAGCCTGCACTTCGTCATTGGAAGCGAGGACATGTTCCTGCCTTGGTGTTTCAATGCTTTTGGAAGTGCCTTGCGCGAAAACCTGGTGCGCTGTGAAAATTACTCCGAATGCTAAAATCAATCTCTTCATAAATTTTTGTAAAAGGAATCGAATATAGAATTAACCGGAAATTACTTGTAACCAAATTACCCTCAAAAATACAAGTAAATGAAAGCGTGAGTAATAGGTTTTCGACAAAATAAAAACGGTGCCACCACCAGGGCAACACCGTTAGATTACCGTCAAAAAATGTATCAGTTTTTCATTAATTTAAAGTACTTCGTTTCCCCGTTCAAATTCAGTTGAAGGAAATAAATGCCTTCCCGAATTGAAGAAACTCCTGTGATCTCCTTTTCATTGATGCCTTTAGCTACATCGTACGTTTGATCAAAAATCGTTCGCCCCTGGAGATCGTTGATAATGACTGATACCTGGCCGGATTCGGTGGCCACAAAGTTCAGCTTAAAAAGATCGGTGAAAGGATTCGGTGAAATTGCGAGATCAGAAATTTTACTTCCCGGGAAATTCACGGAAATTATTTTTGAAAAGGATTTGTCGCCATTGAAATCAAGTTGCTGCAAACGATAGAACAAGTTTGTTGTTTGTTGTTTGTTGTTTGTTGTTAAATAATCCGTGAATTCGTAATCATTTTTAAGATTAGTGGTTCCGTGTCCTTTCACATTTCCAATATCTGAAAAATCAATTCCGTTGAATGAACGTTGCACGATGAACTGATTGTTGTTGATTTCGGAGAAAGTTGTCCAATTCAGCAAAACATCGTTTCCGATTTTCGAGCCATAAAAAGAAAATAATTTTACCGGTAGCGGGTAAGCAGGAATTTCATCAGCGCCCATGTAATGCCAGGTCGCAAAGCGGGTTTGATTATCGATGTCGGTGGTGATTCCACCTACCGGTGCGCAACCGAGATTTACATCTCCCAATGAAGTACCGGTCAAATGCGCATTGCCGCTTGAAATAAAATAAGGGGTCACAATTTTTGAATTCGCATTTCCCCCGATGGAAGAAATGATTGCTCCGAGTGAAGTGAGATTGGAAGCCCCATCATATCCAAGCATGGCCTGTGAACCCGAAACAAAATAATCATTGAAGTTAATTGCCGAATAAGCCGAGGACAATGCCGTTGATGCAAAAGCGTAAGAGAGAGCACCTGATGCACCCGTGGCAATATTCACCCATGAGTTGGAAAAAATATTATTTTTTAAATTTATGGAAGTCACTCCTGAATTTGCGTAGAATGCCGAGGAAACAGTTGCGCCTCCATAACCGTTGTAGGTTCCGGTAAGGTTCACCGTGTTGTAATAAATATTGATACCCGATCCGCTTTGAATTTTTATCCCGGTTATCGCATCACCGCTTCCGGCAGGAAACCAACCGTCTGCCCAAAGCCGTGTGATCATGTTATTAGAAATGGCAATATTCGAAACACCCTGGCATTCGATCCCTGTTGCGCCCCAACCTCCGGTGCCGGGATAAAAAATAGAGTCGATCGTATTTTTTGTGATAGAAGAATTTGCCAGGCCGGTATAACATAAAATTCCTTTTCCGTCAAAGGTGGAAGTATTCATCACAATATTCTGAATGGTATTTTGCGTGAAATTCACATTGGTGGCATTGGCAAGAAATGCTCCGCACCAAAATAAAAAATCAGCAGGAGTGGTGGAACCAAACTGGTTGCCGCTGATGAAAATAGTATTTGCCTTATTGCCCCCGGTACCGCTGAGGCCAAGCCCAATGAGTGACCGGCAGATCTGGTTATTCACGATCCCAATGTTTGCATTATCCGGAGACATCGTTGCATCAGGAGTGAATCCATAGCTGCTGCTTCCGTTGTATGCCGCTCCACCAATGTTCAACGCTACCGTTCCTGCGTAGTTTCCCCCGCACTTAAGGATGCAGTTTTTGATCGTGTCGTTTGATGATCCTGATCCCACACCTGTGCTTGCAATGATCACTGCCGAGGATGCTCCGGTGCTGGTATTCGCAATGATCAGATTTCTCGAAGTACCTGATACCGCTCCGTCAATTTTAACAAACTGCGCACCTGAAAATTTTATTAAGGAAGTTGCATTTCCGGTTATGACCGTATAGGATAATACAGGACGAATGGTTACAAAATTTGCAGGGGATGCTCCACTAAAATTAGTGATCGTGATGGGGAAATTTTCCGAAGCCGAATACAAAGTATCAGTTAAATTTAAAGTGACCGCACTGCTCACTCCGCGTAAATTCAAATCGTTAATTGCGGATGTGATCGTGGTATAAGTTTGCCCGACCCCAACCGTGTAGCTTCCTGTCAATGGCGAAGAAGAAAAAATAAAATAATTTGGTACGGTGGGTGCTGCTGTTACCGAATTGATGGTTGCAGCAGTAAATCCGGCAGAAGGCATCGCTCCTACATTGTGTGCCGGTGACAGGTCCTGAGCCACCACAAAATATTGCAACGTATCGCCAACCGTTGGTGAAGAAGTAAGCAACGAATAATCGATCACAAAACTAAAAGGCGAAATTCCATTCGTGGATGTTGCATATTTCCAACCGTTAAAACTGCTGTTGTTGGCTCCGAATGCATTGTTCTCCGTTTTATGTTTGTAATAAATTCGCGGGCGATTAGTTGCCAAAGTATCCACCCCGCTCTGATCGGTTATGTTTGCAAAATTGTTGAGCGTGCGATTGGTAAAAGTAGAAGTATTTGTAAGAAGAGTATAGGAAATTGCCGGGGGGAGAATATCAATTTCATTAACACCGAGAATCGCAAAATTATCAATGTACCATCCGGGTGATGCTGTGCTGTAATAATAGAAAGTGAGATTCCACCTGAACTGAACGGTATCGTTGACAGTTGCTGCTAACGTTTTTAATTTTTCATTCCAACTCGAATTAACACCCGAAACACCCGCGCCAAGAGCTGTCCATGTTCCCGAATTTATCTTGTATTCAAATGCTCCGAGGTCGCCTGAAGAAGCGGAAATATCATACCACTCGCGGTACGAAAGATTAATGGAAGTTGCGGTGGCAACAAATGTGGGAGAAACAAGCGCGTAACTTTCGGTACCGGTTGATGGAATCGTATAATTACCCGAGAGGTTCGTTCCCCAGCAATTTGGTGGAGTGAAAGCAGCCGTTGGTCCGACAGCAGATGGAGTTCCTCTTTGCCATTCAGTTGGATCAGGCCCGCTCAACACAACAGTTGTAAAATTCTGATTCGTGGCCGTATCAAAATTATAAATTTTTGCAACCTGGTAACTTCCGGCAGGAGAAGAAACGTTGGGAGTGCGCGGAGTTCCTCCAACGGTTACAGTCACACAAGTCGCATCCACGGTGGTGCCGATGGTTGCCGTTGGTTTGATATCGTAAGCCAGCCAAAAATAATTGTACCCGTTGGCAAGAACCTGGGAACCCGCAACCGAAAACGTTCCGTTGGGTGATGCCACTGCACCGAAACCTACTGCCGTTGAAAATGCAGAACTCGAACCCGTGAAAAATATTTTAGCGCTGTCGAGCGTGGCGGTAGGGCTGGTGGTTCCGATGGTGGTCATCGAAAAATTGGTTACCAACATGGGAGAAATTTGACCGGTAACTTTCACCGGTATCTGCATGATCCTTTGGTTGGCGCTTCCCTGCGAGATCATATTGGTGAAAGTTTGAATGCAGGTGACCGAATCGAAAGTTTGAGTTGCCGTAAAAAAGCTGTCGACAATGATGTTATCAAGGTATAAATCATTTCCATATCCTGAGATGAATTTGAATTTTATTTTTGTGGTGCCGGCCGGTAATGCGATCACTTTTGTTCTCCACTGGGAAGAAGAAGGAACAAACTGCGAGAAGGTGGAAGCTGCCGTGGTCATACCGGTATCAATGGTCATGCTCGATTGCCACGTGCGGAGCAATAAATAAGAAGAGCCAACATAAGCATAAACCTGCATCGTATCAATATAGGTGGAGGAATAACCTGCGTAAGCTTCATCGAACCGAAGTGAATCTCCCACACCGGTTGAGCTGAAAGCAAAAGTTTCTATGGAATCAAAGGCAGGATTCACATTATAAAAATCAATCAATACTGCACCCACATTACTGCTGCTTCCATAAGCATTTGTCGTTGCATCAAGCCCGAGCAGCCCGGAGGAAAGAGATGCAGACCAACCTACCGGAGGAAAAGTGGAACCCCCAAAACTTTCATTCACCCGCTGTGAATAAGCGTTTGAGAAAATAATCAGTAGCGTGAGAATCGTGAAGCTTCTTTTTTTCATAACAGCAAAATTAAAATTAACATACAAATCAACCCTGAAAATATTCTGATTTGCCATCTTGCAATTTGAAAATAATTAGGTGAATTTTATAAACAATTTTATGCTCAGATTTTTTGCCTGTCAGATTAATTTGCCAACCTGCTCGAACTTATCAAAGACGGTTTCGGTGTGAGGTGCATCTATTAACTCCCCGGTGAGATCCTGACCCGCCCAGTGCTCATAATGCATTCCGGTTCGCCACAAGCGGCTTTTCGATACGTCATAAATTTTTCCCTTATACGCAATCCACACTTCCGGTTTGTCTTTACCGTTTCGCAAAGCAAGTTGCTGCCTGGTGTAAGTAGGGAGGTTGTCAGTGGTCATTAGTCAGTGGTCAATTGGCATTCACTCACAATTTAATTTTAATGCCATGATCCATTAACTATGAACTATCGACTTCGCTAAAAGATACTCTGCAATCTGCACCGCATTCGTGGCAGCACCTTTGCGAAGGTTATCAGCAACGATCCAGAGATTTATCGTGTTCGGTTTTGATTCATCCCTGCGTATCCTTCCGACAAATATTTCATCTTTCCCATCCGCATCAATTGGCATCGGGTAAATGAAATTTGCAGGATCGTCTTTCAGGATCACCCCTTCGGTTTTTGATAAAATATTTTTTATTTCATCGACATTAATCTCGTTTTCAAATTCAATGTTCACGCTCTCGCTGTGCCCGCCCATTACGGGAACGCGAACGCACGTGGCAGTAACCTCAATGGAATTATCCTGCATGATCTTTTTTGTTTCGTTCACCATTTTCATTTCTTCCTTGGTATAACCGTTCTCCAAAAAAACATCAATTTGCGGGAGACAATTTTTATCAATTTGATATTTATAAGCCATCTCTCCTTTTATTCCTTTGCGTTCGTTCTCTAATTGCTGAACGGCTTTCACCCCGGTTCCGGTAACTGATTGATAAGTGGAAACCACCACCCGTTTTATTTTATATTTTTTGTGCAACGGATTTAAAACAACCACCATTTGAATGGTTGAACAATTCGGGTTGGCGATGATGTGATCATCTTTTGTGATTACTCCCGCATTCACTTCAGGCACAACTAATTTTTTATCGGGGTGCATGCGCCAGGCCGATGAGTTATCAATAACGTATGTTCCCACTTCGGCAAACTTTGGCGCCCATTCCAGCGAAACCGATCCTCCGGCAGAAAACAGGGCAATATCCGGTTTTTGTTTAACCGCATCAGCCAAACTTTGAACTTTAAACTTTAAACTTTTAAACTGAAGTTCTTTCCCAACCGATTTTTCCGAGGCTGCCGGAATTAATTCAGTGACGGGGAATTTTCGTTCCTCCAGTACCTTCAGCATCATGGTTCCCACCAGTCCGGTAGCGCCTGCAACAGCTATTTTCATTGTTTTTTTATTTGCGAAATTAAGTGATCAAACCCGTATAAATCGAAAAAATTATTCAGAATATTCGGGGTAATGACCGATGTAATTTTTTTTTTACCAAAATTCGTATAATTTTGGCACTAATAAACAAATTTCACTTTAATCATAAACTAAATTTAAAAACATGAAAAAGCTATCCGTTGCATTGATCGCATTAGCATTTGTTTTCGCATCGTGCAGTAAAAGTAGTACCGACAGTGCTGCTCCAAACAACAACAATAATAATAACAATAACCCCGAAACATTTCCTACAACCAAACAGGCTTTGTTCCTATATTTTACCGGAAGTGAATGTAATCCTTGCGGTTCAATTGGTATTCCTAATTATAATACGATAATTACTAATCTCAATTATAAGGACAAAGTTGTACCTGTAAGTGTTCACTGCAATGCTCCTGCCCCGGATGCCATGTATGTGACTTCAACGGGGGGCGATTTGTTACAATTGATCATTGTAAATAACAGTTATAGCGCTCCTACCTATCTGGTTCCACCTAATGCCCAGAAATCAGGAGTTGATGGCGATGCTGTATCTAAAATACAATCTTATATCAATACAATTTCCTCGCAACCACCTACGGCCGTTGCGAATGTTTCAGCCACTTACGCTGCCTCAACAGGTATTTGGAGTGTTAAAACCCGTACAAAATTTTTAGCTGACGATAGCGCAGATTTCAGAGTTGCCGTTTGGATTACTGAAGATGGCGTAAGCTGGCACCAGGTTGCAAATGGCGCTGTGGTGAATCCTTTTATTCATGACCAGGTTCTTCGCGGTGCATTTTCTTCAACCTTTGGTGATGATATTAAAGTTGGACCTGTTAAAAATGGCGATATAATTGAGAAAACCATTCTTGGTCAAAAGCCCGGTACACAGACTGTCCCAAATGTTTGGAACATTAATAATTTAAGTGCCGTTGTGGTATTATTTAAATATGTTGCCAATGCCACTCCGAATACGATCATTTTGAATGCTTATAAAATTAAGCTCCCTATTCAATAACAATATTTAAAATAAAAAGCCTCCGTTCGAAACCGGGGGCTTTTTTATTTTATACCCGTTTCACTTTTACCATCTTTGCAAAATGACTTGGGTGCAACCATTTTTGAATCGAAAATTTAATTAACTCACCCTAAAACAAATAAAATGAAAACTACAACTATAAAATTATGCTTAAGCATGATGGTGCTTGTCCTTTGTTTAAGTTCGTGTTCCAAAAAAGAAGCAGCCTCCGATCCTGTTGTAAATCCTAAAACAGGTGTTTTGAAACTTGAAATCATTGTGACGGCAAACGGAGATACCATTGCAAATAACGATTCTGTTTCTCTTCATCTTAATGATCACGTAATTTTCACATTCAAAGCAACAGGCTCATCAGATAATAATTTGAAGTCGGCAAACTATAGTTATAAACTTAACGGTACTAAAATGTTGGATTCCATATTAACACTTTCAGGAACCAGTCACACACGAGTTGATTCATTGATAATAAAGTCGTCCGGAGTTTTTGAATTCACAGGTATTCTCACAGGTGCCTCGGGTAATACCGTATCAACGACTTTTGCATTTACCAATTCAGTTGATTCGACATTTACTGTCGAAAAAAAGAACCGTGCAATCCTGATCGAGTTCTCCGAAACCTGGGCAGGACCATGCGGAACTTATGGAGTTCCTTCGTTCGACACCTGTTTTGACCTCGAAGGAAATGTGATCTCGATCATGAAAGTTTGCGTGAGTTCAACTCCTTCTACGATGAATGGTACTCAGTCAGCCGCTATCAGCTCTGATTTTAAAGTTAACGGTATTCCTACATTTTTCGTGAACGGTACCGAACTGCTTGCAGGAGGAGGAGTTTACACCGATCCTTTGTCTAGCAGAAACGCTGTGTTTGTATTGGCAAATACATTCTCTTTGTCCCCGGTTATTGCA
>JBIOHI010000048.1:0-11032 GCA_044448845.1 Bacteroidia bacterium | reverse complement strand
TTTTAATAATATTGAAGGACTCTTCTCTGCCTGTTGTAAAGTTTATTTTTCTTACAAATTTATTTTTTGAAGGTAGCTCATTCATTTCTGCTAAATATTTTGTTAAAATCCATTCGCTATTTCTAAATTCAAAGTAATAGGTTATGTACCCTAAATTTAAAGACCCTCCAGGCCTAAAAACCATGTTAAAAGAGTGGAGATTGGTTTTTCCCAGAGCCACAAATGTTTCATCATTTTCTTCAAACCAATTCAATTGTCCAAAAATCTTGTGTGTTTGGAGATTCAATTGAAAGTCATTTTTTGAAATTTGCTTTACGATGAAAAGAATTTTGGGAAAATAGTTTTGATTATCCTTATGAAATGGTTTAATAGTTTGAAGAACAACTACGGCATCAATTAGCCTATCCGTGTTAAAATCTATGGCCATTTTTTTAATTATCTTCCAGCCTTGAGGTACAAAATTTTCTACATTGTTACCTGATAATTGTAACGATGGATAACTAAAACTGCTATCTTGGGCAAAACAGTTCAAGCTCATTAAGAAACAAAAAAAGAGTCGGTAAGATATTATTATAATATCAACCATTACCAATTAAACAATGACTCCATCCCTTATCGTCAACTTCCTGTCCGCCCTGTTGGCGAGTTCTTCGTTGTGTGTAACGATGACAAAGGTCTGGTTGAATTCATCGCGAAGTTTGAAAAAAAGATCGTGCAGCTCAACCGCGTTATGAGAATCTAAATTTCCCGAAGGTTCGTCAGCCAGAACTACTGACGGATTATTGATCAAAGCCCTTGCCACCGCCACGCGCTGCTGTTCTCCGCCAGAAAGTTCGGAAGGATGATGTTTCATGCGCGAAGTCAGCCCGAGAAAACCGAGTAATTCCTTAGCTCGTTTCTCCACTTCTGAATCTGTTTTCTTTGAGATCCACGAAGGCATGCACACATTTTCGAAGGCCGTAAACTCGGGAAGCAACTGGTGAAACTGGAAAACAAAGCCGATATGCTTATTGCGAAACCCGGCCAGTTCCCTCATTTTCATGGTGGTGGTTTCTTTCCCGTCAAAAATAATACTTCCGCTGTCCGGCTTGTCAAGGGTTCCTATTATTTGAAGCAAAGTGGTCTTGCCGGCTCCGCTCGCACCTACAATAGAAACGATCTCCCCTTTTTGAATGGAAAGATTGATCCCTTTCAGAACCTGCAGATTGTTGTACGATTTCGTTACTTCTTTGGTGATGATCATCGGTTTTCAAAAATGCGATTTTTTGGGAAGAACACAATTTTGTTTTCGCTTTTTTAAACAACGACAAAAATCATTATCAAAACTCGCGAATAAGTTTATTTTCGCTGCAAATTTCTAAAAAATGAATATCCACGAGTACCAGGCAAAGCAGATTCTCAAATCATTTGGAGTAGCCGTGCAGGACGGCATTGTAGCGGAAACAGCCGACCAGGCTTATGATGCGGCTTTAAAATTAAAAACACAATACGGCAGCGATTTCGTTGTAGTGAAAGCCCAGATACACGCGGGCGGACGAGGAAAGGGTTCCATCATCGGGAAAGAACAACGCGGTGTGGCAGTAGCGAAGAATGCCGATAAAGCGAAAGAGATCGCGGGAAATATTTTAGGAGGGACTTTGGTTACCATTCAAACCGGCCCGAAAGGAAAACCGGTTCACAAAGTGCTGGTGGCCCAGGATGTTTATTACCCCGGGGTGAATCCTACCAAAGAGTTTTACATGAGCGTGATGCTCGACCGCGGGCAAAGCAAAAACATCATCGTGTATTCAACTGAAGGCGGAATGGATATCGAACATGTCGCTGAAAACACTCCTCATTTGATCCATAAAGAAACTATCGACCCAACAGTGGGATTACAGTCTTTCCAGGCGCGCAAGATCGCATTCAACCTTGGCCTCGAAGGTGAAGCTCATAAACAAATGGTGAAATTTGTTTCGGCACTTTATAAAGCATTTGATAATTCGGATGCCTCTATGTTCGAAATTAATCCGGTTCTGAAAACTTCGGATGACAAGATCATTGCCGTTGACGGAAAAGTAAATATTGACGACAATGCGCTTTACCGTCACGCGGATTACGAAGCCATGCGCGACCTTAATGAAGAAGACCCCACTGAAACCGAAGCGAAAAAATTCGACCTTAATTATGTGAAGCTGGATGGAAATGTGGGTTGCATGGTTAACGGAGCCGGACTTGCGATGGCCACAATGGATATCATCAAGCTCAGCGGTGGTGAACCCGCCAATTTCCTGGATGTGGGCGGAACTGCAAACGCAACTACCGTGGAAGCCGGATTCCGGATCATTTTGAGGGATCCGCATGTGAAAGCGATCCTTATCAATATTTTCGGAGGAATTGTTCGATGCGACCGGGTGGCGCAAGGTGTGGTGGATGCGTATCATTCCATCGGAAATATCACCGTACCGATCATTGTGCGTTTGCAGGGAACAAATGCCATCGAGGCAAAAAAATTACTGGATGAATCGGGATTGAAAATGTATCCGGCAGTGGTGTTGCAGGAAGCGGCTGAATTAGTTCAGAAGGCAGTAGAAGGTAAAATTTAATACATCCGGGCAGAACTAATAAACGTAGCTTGTGCAGAATACTGTTCCGGGAAAAACATATAATATCATAGTGGAGACGTTACATGTAACGTCTCTTTTATTTATACACAATTGATCATTCCTTTACATCCGAAAAATCCGAATCCGCGCGACCTCAGGAAGGTGATCGAATTGCTGAACAACGATGGAGTGATCATCATTCCTACAGATACCATTTATGCAATGGCGTGCAGATCGGGCAGTAAAAAAGCCATCGAGCGCATGAGTAAAATTTCGGGAAATAAAACCGGAAAAATGAATTTTTCTCTCATTTGCTCTGATCTTTCAAATATTTCCGAATTCACTGCGCCTTTCGACAGGGCCGTTTTCAGGCTGATGAAAAATAATTTGCCCGGTCCATTCACTTTTATTCTGAAGACCAATCAACACGTCACAAAAATATTTTCGGGCATAAAAAAAAACATTGGCATCCGGGTTCCCGATAATGTTATTACACAGCATATTGTTGCGGAACTCGGCAGCCCGTTGGTAGTCGCGAGTATTCACGCTTCAGATATCATTGAAGAGTACATGACCGATCCGGTGGAGATACATGAAAAATTTGAAAACGAAGTGGACGAAGTGATCGATGGCGGTTCCGGAGGAAATGTCCCTTCAACCATCATTGATTGCAGCGGGGATGAGATAAAAATTGTGAGGCAGGGCAAAGGGATCCTCAATAATTAATCTTTTTCAAATTCCAGTTCTTCCGAATTGTTCATCTTTTCATGAATGGTGGAATCCTTTTTTATCCCTAACTCCTTTTTCAGTATCTCTTTAATATTTTGTTTTTCATCTTTGATCTCTTGCTTTACTTTATTCTTTACGCTGAATTTGTCGTAAGTGAAGGTTGGATCATCTGCCGGGCCTTTCATGGTCAGGTAAAGGTATAACCCGTGATTCGGATCATCCGGTTCCTCGTTGAACTCATTAATTTTTTGTTTTCTTTTCTTCCACAGTATCTCTGAAAGTTTGATCTTGATTTTGTAATCAACAATATTGTCGAAAGAATGCGTTCCGTAAACCGAAAGATTCAGCGCGTTATTTCTCATTTCCATGGTAGGAATCGTGATCACGCGGTTCTTAATTTCAATATTATTTTTTAACTCTGAAAACTTCAGATAACGCAAGTCTTCCACCTTGGCGTATTTTGATAAGTGTTCCAGTGGTTTGTAACCGATGAGCTCACCATTTGAAATCCCGATATCCGAAAAAGCATATAATTTGTTAAAATCACATTCCCCTTTTGAATCCCACACCGAAACCATGTCAACCGTTGCATTCAACGTTCCGTAAACGTGTTTGTTGGTAATATGTAACTGCCCGAAATTATTGCACTGCCTGAACAACTCATTCAAGTTCAAATTTTTGAGCGCAAGCTGTGATGAAATTAAAAACCTTCCGTCATTGGTGTTTTCTATTGTTCCGTTGCCGCTCACCGTTCCATTCATCGCCTGGAAAGTGATAGATGCAAAACTGATCGTTTTGTCTTTCCATATCATGCTAAAGGAAGAATTGGTTGCGATGAACTGGTGTAACACTATTTTTCTTCCATTCATTTTCACATTCACCAAAACATTTTCAGGCATTTGAAATGGTTTTTCATCTTTCGACTCCGAACCTGCCGGAAGAATAAAATTTTCGAGATCGATGAAATCGGAATTTGCTAAAAGTTCAGCCGAGAGTTTTTGATGATCCTCTAAAATAAAAGGAATGAGGTTCCCTATTTTTCCTTTCAGTGAAATGTCAGAGGCCTTCGTTTTTATTTCCAGGGATTGTATCTGCACCTCTTTCTGATTTAATTCCATGGAACCCGATGCGGACTTTATCTCGTTCCCGGCATTCTGTCCTTTTATATTTTGCAGATCGAACCCGATCTTGCCGGATATTTCTGTTTTAGTTCCAATTTTTTCACTTGCAAGTTCTTTGGCATTTCCTTTTAATTTCAAATCAAAATGAATGTTGCCTTTCCCTTCCTTAATCTGTTTGACCTGGATAAACTGAAGTAATTCTTCAAGCAATACATCTCCCTTGAGATCCGCGTCAATCATTGGATTTGAGAAATCCCGTAAACTCAGGTTTCCCGATATTTCCCCTTTATTCATCTTCAGGGAAATTCCTTTAATCTCCAAAAAGGAGGTGATGGCATTTCTTTTTTCACCGTTGGATAATTTACCTTTGCAATGGATCCCGTAAAGTTTGAATTTATTGCTGCGGTTTTCCAGAGAACCATCGCTGATGCCGAAGTCCATTTGTAACATTGCATTGCTTTTTGCCGATATGATTCCTTTGAAACTGCCGTTAAAGAAAACTTCCCCTTCACTCGTGTATTTGTTTATGAAATCTGGTTTTACCGGGAACAGGGAAAGCAGTTCACTAATGGAAACCTGTTTCGATTTAAAAGAAATATCGGTCAGGATATGGTCCGTGTTATTTTGAATTTTACCCGAGAGTTCCAGTTTTAAATTTTCGAGTTTAATTTTTGACGGGTAAAATAAAAAGGAGTGATCCTGGTCATCATAAATTGTATTCAACTCCAGTTGTACTTTTTTATCCTGATTAAATGACAACTGATCATTTTTGAATTTATGCAATAAAAGATTGGCCGAACAATGCAATTCTGAAATGGTATGGATCAAAGAACCGCTTAAAACGGCATGTTCAATATCACCGCTTGCAAATTGGTTGGAATGTCGGTCGGTATAGTTAATTCTTGTCCTGGTTATTTTTACCTCGTCGAGTTGCAGGAACATGTTTTCATTTTTTACTGCCGAGTCTGTTTTGAAAATGGTTAAATTAAATTTTCCTGCCAGTTCCCTCTGTAAATCGAGATCCGCGTTGTCAATGGCCAATTTCCGGATCCTGTAATTGTGCGTAATAAGATCCCAGATATTGAACCCGATAAAAATAAGTTCTGCTTTGAGCAAGGTTTTTTTTGGCTTGAGCGGATCCGAAACCTTTACTGTTCTCAATTCGAGGCTCGCTTCAGGAAATTGTTTGAAGAAAACCAGGTCCACATCTTTGATGGTGACCTCGGAAGCTAACTGATCGTTTATTTTATTCAAAAAAAAGTTTTTAACCGCTGCCTGGTTAAAATAGATATAAGCAAAACATCCACCGCATACCAGGATGAAGAGAAGAAAAATAACCAGTAACGACCTGTAAATAATTTTCATGAATTGCACCCGACCGGTGGCGCCTCAAAGTTAAGAAAAAAAACAAAGTTGCCGTTCAGAACCGGGATGATGTGAAAGATTTCGTGTCAAAGGACAGTTATACTTGTGAATAATCCCGGAATTGCATTTAAATTGTCAGGTATTCGATTAGATCATTTACTTTGAATTTAGTATTTATCGCATCATTAAAAAAGTTATTACATGAATTATACGGAGATTATCAAAACCCAAACTGACTATTTCAGGACTAATCAAACTAAAAATACAGGCTTCAGAATTGAGCAATTAAAAAAGTTAAAAAAAGTATTAAACAATAATGAAGACGAATTGTATGAAGCTATCTATGCGGATTTTAAAAAATCAGAATTCGATACCTACACAACCGAATTGAGTTTTATTTACCGGGAAATTGATGGCTTTATAAAAAATATTCCCCAATGGGCAAAACGAAAAAGAGTCACGACGAATTTTCTTAACCTTCCTGCAAGCAGCTATATCCTCACTGAACCTTTGGGAGTCTGTTTAATTATCGGTGCGTGGAATTATCCATACCAGCTTTCCCTGTCACCGGTGGTAGCAGCTATTGCAGCGGGAAACACCATTGTTTTAAAGCCTAGTGAAATAGCTTCGGCTTCAAGCGAAATAATGGCGAAGTTGATCAATGAAAATTTCCCTTCGGAATATATGATTGTTGTGCAAGGTGGAATAGCCGAAACAAGCGATCTACTTCATCAAAAATTTGATAAAATATTTTTTACCGGAAGTACTCAAACCGGTAAAATTGTTTACCAGGCTGCAGCCCGAAATTTGACACCGGTAACACTTGAACTTGGAGGAAAAAACCCGGCAATAGTAACCGGGACGTGCAATTTGAAGATCTCTGCCAAGCGAATAGTTTGGTCGAAGTTTTTAAACTCTGGTCAAACCTGTATCGCTCCGGATTATATTCTCATCGATGAAATGGTAAAGGATGAATTTCTCAATCACTTAAAATATTATATTCAAAAATTCAATTATTCATTTGAAAACAAAAATTATGTTCAAATTATTGATGAGAGGCACTTTCTTCGATTGTCTGCATTGATCGATAAGACAAAAATATATTGGGGTGGCCAAATGGATTTGCGAACCCGTTTTATTGCGCCAACCATTTTAACAGATGTGACCTTTGACGACAAAGTGATGGAAGAAGAGATTTTTGGCCCCATACTGCCCGTTATTTCCTATTCCAATCTGAAAGAGGTCATTTTAAAATTCAAATCACAACCCAAACCTTTAGCTTGTTATATATTTACGAACGATCCTTTGGTTAAAAATAAATTATTAGAGGAACTATCATTTGGCGGAGGAACCATAAATGACTGTATGATGCATTTCACCAACCGCAATTTACCATTTGGAGGCATTGGCAACAGTGGTTTCGGGAGTTATCATGGTTATTCGGGCTTTGCCACATTTTCCCACTTTAAAAGTATTCTAAGAAAACCATTCGGACTGGAACCTGATTTGAAATATTCTCCCGTTTCAGAAAAAAAACTGCGGTGGTTAAAATGGTTGATGTCCATTTAGCAGGGAAATGTAAAAGGCTTTAAAGCAGGAAACTTTAAAGCCTTTGGTTTACTGGTGGAGGCTATAGGGTTCGAACCTATGACCCTCTGCTTGTAAGGCAGATGCTCTGAACCAGCTGAGCTAAGCCTCCAAAAGGGAGTGCAAATATAGAATTCGAATCTGTTTTTGCAAACGGATGTCAGTTTTTATTCCAAGTCCGTTGAAGTACACAGGTGGAAGCGGCTGGAAATAAAAAAACCTTCTGGTAAAGAAGGTTTTTCTTGAATTTCTTTTTTCTCAATATTCCCATAGATCATGCTCCCGCTCAAACAGGTCATTCTTGATCCGCTCAGCTTCGAGGAACGCTGCGAGCTTGTTATCTTTGAATTCGGCAAACTCTTTAATATAACGATCGTACTGATTAGCCTCCTTCACAATATAGCTGCTGAAAAGCCTTTGCTCGAACCAATCGTCATAAGTAACCCTAGCCGCATCGTTTGCCCTGTTGAAAACTTCCTGGTTCACAATTATTTCACGTATATCATATTTATCGGGATCCTTAGCGTCACGGTGGTATTTCAGGTAACAGAAATCTTCCAGTTCGGGATTTTCCTGTCCTCCAAATTTTGAGTGGTATTGAGGAGCAATGGCAATGATCCTAACGTGCATCACCGATTCTTTTTTATCAAAGATCCAATCTTCCACCAGTTTAAATTGTTTGAATTTTTGATCTGCGAAGAACGGATTCGGAACTTTCTTTTGGTTTCCTGTTGCTTCCCCTGTGATAGAATCTGTTTCATCTGTGTAAGTTGTATCAGCCATCTTTTCATTGTATAATTGTTCGATGGTATAAACCGATGAAAGTGAATCATTTTGATAAGGAATGAGCTTGCCGCTCATGATGGAATTATATAATAATAAGGAAAGCGGGTTCTTTGGCCACATCATGGGTTGGTTTTGTTTTTCTCTCACGTCAACAATACGTATGATCCTTTTTGCCCAGAAAACATCTGCTTCGCGAAGAAATGGCCATGCCACTACCTTTCTTTCCTGTACAGCGTTCCGGTCGTACACGAAGTCATCATAAACATTGCTTTGCGCAAATAGCTGCGTATATAATCCGATCGATAAAAACAAAATCAATAACCGCTTCATTTTTTATTTATTTAACATCCAATAACAGATTTCCGGGAAGTGTAATATCGCCATTCGGACCTTTTGCTTTAATCTCGGCAAAAATGAATGCATCACCAGGTTTCGCACTGTTGATCACTCCCTGCATTTCCGGAGACAACTGGTAACCCGAAGCCCTGAGCGTTTTGATCTGGCCAACTTTTGGCAGATAACGCATCCCAAAACCGGTTACATCATATTTTACTCCTTCAAATACGAATCCTTTTAATTCGGCAAAAATAAATTTTGAACTTCTGAGTACACCAAGAGAAACCTGGCCGCTTGCGTCAATAGATCCTAATTTTGGTGTCGGACTCGGAACAGCTTTCACACGGTAGGTCATATCACCCATTTTTTTGGATGTTTTTCCGTCCTTGTCTTTTACATTTACTGTGATAGTAATTTCTTTTGCTGTGATATTATCGTCCACCGTACAAATAAATGTTCCCTGAATTTTATCGGGCTTTAGGTGAGCACCAGCCGTGCAGGTAACCGAAACTTCCTTTGCAGAATAACCCGGAACGGAAACAGAAATAGGATTCTCCAATCTTTTATAAACAACGTTCATTTTTGTGGCTGAAATAACTGCCAGCGGTTTTAAAGCGGTATAACTCGATTTAAATTCATAATTCTCGGTTTGGCCGTTTGGTTTTTTTGCCGATATGATCCCTTTGAATTCAATCTCCCCTTCATGTGAGGGTCGGTCGGTAAATCTTCCAATGCCTGCTTCCACGCTGATTGTCTTTCCGTTAACGGAGATGCTTGATTCCTGTTTAGAACTGGAAGCAGCAACGAAAATATCCGCAGTATATTCGCTTCCCATGGTAATATAAGTTCCTTTGGTCGGAATCACCTTAGGTTCAAGACGGTCGAATTCAAAGTCGTTACCTGAAATCTTTTTCTCCAACTCATCGAGAACACGTGCCTCTACGTTCTTGACATCATTTTGAAATTTCGCCATCAGCGTACTTACTGCAGAGATTGGTGTGTGTTCAAACGCATACGATTCCCAGGTTTGTCCGCTTCCGTTCTGAGGGTCTCTTGTATCAATATCATTTTTTATCGCCACAGGAGTTTTTCCGGCACAAGCGATCATTTCTGCCACTCTTTTATTGATTTCCTCTTTAAGTTCTTTTCCATGTCCCTGGTTGATGAGGTAATTTGCGTGATCTTCAATATCATCTGCCTTTTCGATCTCACCTTCCTTCTCACCGGGCATTGGTTCTTTTCTACCTCCAACTCTTTTGATGAGCAAATTCTGCATTTCCTCAATATATTTGATCAATTCATCAGCAATTTTTCTCACTTTGGTTGCACCCGGTAATACCACATATTTTGCATTGGAATCGTTGGGAAAGTCACGCACATGCTTTGCGATGGAAGCATAACTTTCATCGTTTTTTGTATCTATATTAACAGTAGCAGTATTCATACTTTGCTCCACCATATGAAAAGCCTTTAAAATCTCTGCTGATACGTTCAATGCCAACAATGCTGTGAGCACCAGGTACATCATATTAATCATCTTTTGCCTCGGTGACAAATTCGCGCCTGCCATAGTTTATTGTTTATTTTGATTTAATTAATTCTGAATGAAAAGATGATGAATTATTTTGAAGCTACATTGATATTCATGGCAGAAAGCATATTGCCATACACGTTATTCAATGCAGTAAGATTCTTCGATAATTTTCCGATCTCAGTTTTGAAATTCTCCGTTTGCCCCTGTGTTTCGTTAAGGGAACTAACCACTTTGGAAATGTTACCTACAAATTCGTTAATAGATTTTAAGTGGTTATTGGATTCTTTGATCTCAAGTTCGTAAACCGAATTCAGTGAAGAAAGATTTTTGGTCAGTTTCTCGATCTGGTTTCCGTATTCTTTAGAACCTTCACTTGCGGTCACCATACCGTTCATTGCATCTACTGCTTTTGCATAAGAACTGTTTAATCCCATTACAGTTTGAGAGGCTTGCTGCACATTTTTAGTAAAGGCATCTGTAGCAACCGAAGCATTGGAAATATCTTTGAAACTGTTCACATTATCACTAAGAGATTTCAATCCATTTCCAAGGCTTTGGATCAATTCAGGACCCACCTTTGCTTCTTCCAGCATCTTGTCGAGTTGCTGTGAAATAGTGCCTTTGCTCTCTTCAATTCCGGCAAGTTCAGGATAAACCAATGACCAGTCGTAGTGTTTGGGAAGCGGTTCCATGGCGGAAAGCGCAAAAATAACAGCTTCTGTTCCTAATCCGACAATAAGAAAGAAATTAGCCATCGGCCAGTGCATGATTTTAAAAAGTGCACCTACAATTACTACTGATGCGCCAAATCCATAGACCTTGCCCATCATCTTTTTGAATCCATTGCTTTCGAAAAAATTGTTACTCATTTTTTTAAAAAATTAGAAGTTTAAGTTTAAGTAAATTATGATTTAGATATTAATTTCTATCCTTATTGGAACGACCAATGTAAGTCATTACGCACCGAAAACCGGTATATGAATTGGCGC
>JBIOHI010000047.1:0-11135 GCA_044448845.1 Bacteroidia bacterium | reverse complement strand
GGAAGCGTTGCTCAAACGTGCCAACCAACTGGATTGCGAATTTATTGCAACCGGTCATTACGCCCAGGTAAGAAATGAGAACGATCGTTTCGTGGTCTCGAAAGGTTTGGATGAAAACAAAGATCAGTCGTATGTTTTGTGGGGATTGAGCCAGCAAAGTTTGTCACGCACCAAATTTCCCCTCGGGCAGTTCCGCAAAACAGAAATTCGCCAGATGGCTGTGGACATGGGTTACGAAGACATAGCCAACAAAAGTGAAAGCTACGAAATTTGTTTTGTTCCCGATAACGATTACCGGGGATTTTTGAAAAGAAAAGTGGATGGACTCGAAGAAAAAGTTGCCGGAGGAAATTTCATTGACCGCGATGGAAAAATTTTAGGCACGCACCAGGGATACCCGTTTTATACGATCGGGCAGCGCAGGGGATTGGAGATCGCGGTGGGCGAGCCGTTATTTGTTCTGGAAATACAACCCGAAACGAATACGGTGGTGTTGGGAAAAGAAAATGAACTGAACCGGAACGGAATGTGGGTTCGCGGTGTGAATATGATAAAATACGATTCGCTGAATGAACCGAAAGAAGCGCTTACAAAAATTAGATACAAAGATGCCGGCACCGGATCAACGATTCAACAGCACGAAGATAAAATGAAAGTGGTTTTCAACAACCATGTGAAAGCGATCGCTCCCGGGCAGTCGGCTGTATTTTATGAAGGCGATGATGTGATAGGTGGCGGTTGGATCGAAAAGAGTTTTGAGATTTAATTAGCTCCGAACTTCAGTCCGGGGAATTTATAAAGGCGGAAAAGGGGCTTTAGCCCCATCCTTTTTATTGGGACTAAAGTCCAAATTATTTTTTATTCTAATTCCCGGCTTGAAAGTCGGGGCAATGGATTCCTTGTCTTTCAAAAAATGAATTTTATTGTTTGATTTTTTTTCTTATACCTTTGTCTGAGCAATGAGATATTCTTCGCATATTCTCTTTTTCTGCGCTGCAATTTTTTTGCTGGTGAATGTGCAATGCAAAAAAGATAATATAGTTTTTCCAAATCCAGGATATGCTATTGGGATCATTGATGCATATGCCCCGCAATATAAAACAGCTTCTAATATTCAGTTCGAATTTTCCATAGCTAGTCAGAAATATTATGTAACCTATCACAGTGGCGATAATGGCTGGTACGTACCAGGTAGTGGTAATTATAAAATTGGTGACAAATACATGGTTCAGTATGATCAAAGCAATCCGAATACGGCACGGATGTTATTTGACTACCCGGTAAAAGACAGCACCGATTATATTAAATATGTGAATCAGTTTAAAACCAATCCGCCTTAATGAAAATAAATTATTTAAATTTGAAAAAATAAATTTTATTATCAAATGAGCATCGCAACCATAAAACTAAACCTCGCAAAAAAAATAATTGATACCGATGACGTGTCTATCATCAACCATATAAAAGCAATTTTTGACACTCGAAATGATAATTGGTTTGAAGAATTGAGCGATGAGGTGAAAGCATCCGTGAAACAAGGTGTTTCGGAAGCCGACAAGGGAATAGGCAAACCTCATTTGGTGGTCATGAAAGACTTGAAAAAATGGCTAAAGAAATAATCTGGTCTCTGGAAGCCGAACGGACATTTTATAAAGTAATTGAATATTTGCGGTTAAAATGGACGGAAAGGGAGGTTGAGAATTTCATCGAAGCCACCGAAAGGGTCATCAGATATATTTCAATCAATCCGTTAATGTTTGAAAAACGAACAAGAAGAATGTTCATGAAGCCTTAGTTACTCCTCATAATTTACTCATTTATAAAATTTATTCCGACCGTATTTTCCTGGTCACCTTTTACGATACGAGGCAAAGCCCATCAAAAAAGAAATTTTAGCAAGATTCACTTTTTTCACAATTCAAATTCTCTTATTCCGTTTATCTTTGCAATTATCACGGTGAGAAATTTTTTCTGTTTCATATTTATTTCAACGCTCGTCATTTCCTGCAAAAAAAATGACAGCACCAATTCCAATGTCGATCTCACCACCGATTATTTCCCTGTGGATGTCGGCCATTTCTGGATCTACGATGTGGATTCCATCATCCTGGATAACAATTCGGGTTCAACGGTCATCGACTCTTCGCATCATTTTCAATATAAGGAGATCATCACGGCTAACATTATGGACGACATGGGAAAACCAGCCCAACGCCTCGAGCGTTATTTCCGGCAAAATGATTCGGACACCACCTGGAGAAATGTGAACACCTGGGTGATTCAAAGGGATAATTTGCGGGCACAAAAGATCGAGGAAAATGTGCGCTTTGTGAAACTGATCTTTCCGCTCAGTTTGAATTTGCAGTGGGACGGCAATATGTTTAACAATATAAATTCTCTAAACAACAGAACCCCTCAAATGTATTCGGTGAATTTTTTCGATCGGCCCTTTTCGGTCAATGGGAATAGCTACGGCAAAACGTTAAAAGTGATCGAATATGTGGATACCAACGCTATCGAGGAAATAGTTCAGTACGAAATTTATTCCCGCGGCATCGGGATGATCTATTCACTTTCTGATTCCATCAACACCCAGCCTGTTCCCAACGATTCCACCGGTAAAACCGTTTCCCGCGGTTACCGTTACCGTTTTAAATTAAAGACCTTTCAATAACGGGTTTAAGTAATTTTCTGAATCGAATAAAAATTGATTCCTATTTTGCGCAAAATTTACGGGGTTGAAAAAAAATACATTCATTTTATTGGTGTTGTTCTGGTTTGTCAGTTCAGCATTTGCACAGGAAGGTTATTACAGGTACTGGGTAACATTTAAAGACAAAGATTCTTCATTTAGCGTAAGCCGGCCACAGGAATTTCTTTCGGCAAAAGCTATTGCGCGGAGAGAAAAATTTAAAATACCGGTCACCGCATCCGATCTCCCGGTAAATAAAAGTTACGTGGCAGCCGTTTCTGCAAAGGGCTTTAAAATTTTGCACACCAGCCGATGGTTGAATGCCATAACAGTTCAAACGGTAAGAAAAAGTTTTGTTGATTCACTTTCAGTTTTGCCTTTTGTATCATCCGTAAAATTTATAGGATTGATGAAATTCACCGATGAAGAAAATTCTCCCGATGAGCCGGTTGAAATAAATGAAGCGCTGAGCAAACTCGAATCAAAATTTTCCGATGGAAAAAAGAAAATAGCAGATACCAATTATTTAGGAAAGTCAACAGTGCAAATGAATATGATGAACCTGCCGAAATTATATAAACAGGGTTTCTACGGCAAAGGGATCACTATTGCCATTTTTGATGCCGGATTTAAAAACGCCAGCAAGCTCGATGTTTTTCGTTTTGCATTCGACAGCAATCATGTGAAGGGAACCCGCGATTTTGTGGAAGCGAACAATAATGTGTTTGATGACGATGATCACGGGATAAGTGTATGGAGCTGCATGGCAGCGAAAAAACCATTTGAACTAATAGGCACTTCGCCTGAAGCTGATTACTGGTTGCTTCGCACCGAATATGCTCCCACTGAATCGTTGATCGAGGAAACACATTGGCTCGCTGCTGCTGAATTTGCCGACAGTGCAGGAGTGGACATCATCAGTTCATCCGTTGGGTATAATGAGTTTGACGACAAATCACTCAACCACGTTTTCAAGGACCTTGACGGAAAAACAACGATCATCTCAAAAGCTGCATCCACGGCTGCTTCAAAAGGGATCATGATAATAAACAGTGCAGGCAACGAGGGCGACAACGACTGGAAGAATATTGTGGCACCGGCCGATGTTCAAACTATTTTAACGGTGGGAAGCGTGGATGCAAAAGGGAAATATTCCACGTTCAGTTCCATTGGCCCGACTGCCGATAAACGAATCAAACCGGATGTGGTAACATTGGGCGAAGACGTTTGGGTACCTTCCGTTTCGGGAACTTATTTTCAAACCAAAGGAACTTCATACGCATGTCCCATTGTGTCGGGCATGATCGCTTGCCTGATGCAGGCGAATCCACTCAAACAAAACACCGAAATTATTTCGGCAATAAAACTTTCCTCCTCGAATTATTTTTCTCCTGATAAATTTATTGGTTCCGGAATTCCTGATGCCGGACTGGCAAATAAAATGCTTGGTGGCGACCCGGATTTTCCGTTATCGAAAGACATCGTAATTGATGCAAGGATACTTGGCGACTCGAAACTTTATCTCACTTTTTATTCGCGAACAGCGCAAAAAATATCTTTCAAGATGGAAGACATGCGGATCGAATCCGGATTCCTGTTTTTGGCGGGAACGATGGATTGCAAAACTCCTGGAATCACAAGGGTGGCGGTATCTTCGAAAAAAATTCCTAAAGGAAATTATGCCATTTATGTCAAATCGAAAGACGGGGTGAGCAGTTGTATCTTAAAAGTTACGGAATGAAGACAATTGAAGAATTAAAAACGTTTTTCAACCAGGATTTTAAAATTCTGACCGAAAAGATTTCGGAAAATTCCAAGCCGGTTTTCGGAACAATGGATGCGCAAAGAATGATCGAGCATATGGCGCATGCATTTAAGATCGGGAACGGAAAATTTCAAATTCCCGGGTCAGAGATCGATCCGAGAGCGGATAAATTGAAGATCATTTCTTTGCTAAGTGACCGACCGTTGCCAAAGGGTTTTCATAATCCCATTTTGCAAAAAGGATTGTTGCCTTATGAAAATGAATCACTCGAAATGGCGAAAATAAAATTGTTTGAAGAAGTGGAACTCCTGCAAAAATTATTTGAATCGAACGATGAGAATTTCACACGTGTTCACAATGTTTTCGGCCGACTCAATTACCACGAATGGCTTTGGTTCGAATACAAACATGTGATGCATCACTTCATGCAGTTTGAAATTATTCCGCCTGCAGAAAGAATCAATTAAAGCTTATAAAAGTTGAAAAAGATCGCGAACGCCAATTGATCTTTTAACGGTAAACCCTTCAGCATAGCGCACTCCGATGGTTCTTCCGAACTGAATATTTCTTGCTTCAATAAAATCTAAAAATTCTTTTGATGAAATAGGAGTTTGCGGTTCTTTTGAATTCGGATCGAAAAATTGCGAGGAAAATGCTTTGATGCTTTCCAGTTTTCGCTTGAAGAACGGTGTGATGTCAACGATCACATCGGGTTGGATAAAATTATCCTGGATATAATGATAAACGGCTTTCGGCCTCCATTCTTTTTGTTTTTTCCCGTTGTGAGTGGTTGAAATTTTTCTCAATCCCGAAAGAAAACACGAATCGTGCACCAGTTCGGCAGCACGGGCATGATCAATGTGTCGGTCGGAGATGGCCGTTGCAAGAACGATCTCCGGCTGGTATTTGCGTATCATTTCAATAGTTTTCAACCGGTGCGTTTCATCGTTCACAAAAAAACCGTCACGAAATTTCAGATTTTCGCGGGTATGGATCCCAAGAATCCCGCTGGATCTTTTCACTTCTTTCATGCGTATCTCCGCTGAGCCGCGGGTTCCTAATTCACCTTGGGTCAGATCCACGATACCCACTTTTTTGCCTAATGCAATATGAGCCATCACCGTTCCGCTGGCAGATAATTCAATATCATCAGGATGGGAAGCGAATGCAAGAATGTCTAATTTCATACGGCAAATGTAATTTTAGCGCAGCAACTTCTCTATGGTTTTTTTTATCTTCTTTGAAGTTGGTTTGGTTGTGGAATAAAAATAATCAACCACTTCCCCGTTCCTGTTGATGAGGTATTTGTGAAAATTCCATTTTGGTGTGCTGCTCAAATGCCCGTTGAGTTTTTTATCGGATAAAAATTTGTAAAAACCGGAAGCATCTTTCCCTTTTACATGAATTTTATCGAAGATGGGAAACGTGGTATGGTATTGATCTTCGCAAAATGCCCGTATTTCCTTTCCATTCAACGGTTCCTGTTTTCCGAAATCATTGGAGGGAAAAGCGATGATCACAAAACCTTTGTCTTTATAGAATTCATAAAGTGCTTCTAATTCTTTGTACTGGGGCGTAAAGCCACACTCTGAAGCGGTATTGACGACCAGGATAACCTTTCCTTTAAAGGCGGAAAGGGAAACTTCTTCACCGGCAATATTTTTCATTTTAAAAGAATAGATATTTTGTGCCATTAAAGAAGTGCTAACGAATATAAAGACCGATAGTAAATTAAAACGCATAAAACTAAAACAGTAACAATGATGAAATGTTTTGGTTAACGGTTGATAAAGTTGATAGGTTAATAAGTTAACACTTTAGTTAACTTTATCAACCAATCACCAGTCAACTTAATCAACTATTACTTTAACATTAAACGTTCCCGTTCCTGTAACAACTTTCAACACATACATACCACTCGAAAGAAAGGAATTGATCTCGAAAATATTTTCGGAAGTGGAAAACCGGTTGATGAACATACCGTGCATGTTATAGACCTCAATTTGTTTTTCTCCCGGAAGGGCAATGAAATCAAGTGTGAAGTTCCCGTTGTTCGGGTTGGGAATAACTATGATCCGGACATTGTTGAACAAGGTAATGTTCAGCGGATCGGAAATATTGGTGCATCCGTTTCCAACTGCAACGCGGTACATTCCGTTTTGATGAACGAAAACAGTTTGCGTATTTGCATTGGGAATGGAATCATTGTTCAAAAACCATTGATAAATTCCAGGTGAATAATAGGAAGATTGAAGTTGCGTGGTGGTTACAGCTAATATTTGCGGCTTGTCGGGATTTTTGTCAAGAATGATATAATGATTACTTGTATCAAAACAATTATTCGAATTGGTCACTTGAAGAAAAACAGGATGAATTCCGGGAGTAACAAAAGATTTAGCCGGATTCTCTGAAGTATCTGTCGTGCCATCATCAAATCGCCAAAGACATTTATGGATTGAGTTTCCATCAGGGTAATTAGTCTTATTGATAAATAAAGTTTTATTTCCGATGAAACATTGACCCGTTGGGTCAGAGTAAAAATCCACAACCGGGTTTGAATAAATATTTATTGTTTTCTGAATTGAATCCACACAACCATGATTTGTTGTTGTGCTCAATTTGATATTAAATTTCCCCCACGAATAAGTTTTATTGATTGAAATGGAGGTTAAGGTTTTTGGATAGCCGTAATCAAGATCCCATAAACGCGAAAAAACCCCATTTGAAATATTGGAAGTATCAGTAAATAAATAATTGTTTCCATATTCACATTGATCCGGATTATTGATTGTGAATCCGATCTTTGTTTGCGGATAAATGGTAAATATTTTCGTAGTGGAATCCACACAATTGTTTTTTGAGGTCACCAATAACTTCACGCTGTAAATTCCTTCTTTAGAATAACTTTTATTTACATTTCCGGATGCCGAAGTTGTTGAATCGCCAAAGTTCCACAACCTTGTCAATACCCCGGATGAAACGGTTGAAGTGTCAGTCAGAATAAAATCATTTCCGGTCAAACACAGGGCAAAAATATTCTGAGTGAAACCTGAAACTGGTTGTGGAAAAACCGCAAATGTTTTTATTGCCGAATCGATGCAATTGTGATTGGAAATCTCAAAAAGTTTTATAGAATAAGTTCCGTCACCCGAAAAACTTTTGTTAAGTACTGAACTTGTCGAAGTATCCCCATCACTAAAGTACCATAATCTTGAATTGAATCCGGATGAAATGTTGGACGTATCGTTCAGCAAAAAAATATTTCCAGAAAAACATTGCGCCTGGTTGTTTTGAGTGAAACCAACATTCGGTTGAGGATAAACCGTAAAAGTTTTTATTGATGAGTCAACGCAATTGTGATCCGATGTTTCAAAAAGTTTTATTTGATAAGTTCCTGCACTTGCAAAAAATTTAGCGGATACCGAGCTTGTCGAAGTATCTCCATCACTAAAGTCCCAGAGCCTGCTTATGTTTCCGGAGGAGATGGTTGACGTATCATTCAGCACAAAATTATTTCCGCTCAAACATTGCGCATCCCGCCCAGGAGGGATTTGCGTGAAACCAACTTTTGGCTGAGGATAAACAGTGAAAGTTTTTATGGAAGAGTCAGTGCAACTGTGATCGGAAGTGATATATAGTTTTATCGTATAAGTTCCTGCACTTGGAAAAAGTTTGTTGGATGCTGAGCTTGTCGAAGTATCACCACTTCCTAAATTCCAAAGCCGAGAAATGGTTCCCGAAGAAATAGTGGAGGTATCATTCAGCACAAAAATATTTCCCGAAAAACATTCATTCAAATTATTTTGTGTGAAACCGGCATTGGGTTTCGGATAAGGGCTTACCGTTATCATTTGTTGTACCGAATCCACGCAACCGCTGTCGGTTTTGTTTATCAGTTTCACATTGTACGAACCGGCATTATAAGATTTATTTACGATGGATAATTTAGAAGTATCCCCGTCACCCAACTTCCAAAACTCGGTGAACGAGCCGCTGGAAACAGTTGATGTATCGGTGAGGAGAAAAATATTTTGCAAACATTGATTCGAATGATTAATGGTGAAACCAATATTTGTTTGAGGAAAAACAGTGAAAGTTTTTGTTAACGAATCTTTGCAATTGAGGTTTGATGTTTCAATTAATTTAATGGAATAATTTCCTGCATTCGGAAAGGTTTTGTTAACGATTGAAAGTGCTGAAGTATCACCTGTGCTGAATTTCCACAACCGTTGTTTTGTTCCGGATGAAATGGTTGAAGTATCATTAAAAATAAAATTATTTCCAACTAAACAATGCGAAAAATTGTTTTGCCCAAAACCAACTTTTGGTGTTGGACGAACAGTAACATTCACCGAAGCCGTATCCATGCATCCATTCACACTGTCGAGCATAATCAAAGAGTATTTTCCCGCACTGCTCAGTATTGAATTATTCACTACCGCATTTTTCTGAACACTACTGAAACCATTCGGCCCCGTCCAACTAAAAAATATTCCATTCGATGAAACAGTAAATTGTACCGGACTTTTTTCGCACACAGGGCTGTTGCTTGTGGCGCTTAAATAACTGTTTGAGCAATTACCAAACTTACCGATAAATGCGTCATAGATACCACCCCCATAAACTGATTGGTGAGAGTTTAATGTTGCAATGCCTAAAGTTGAATTTGTATAACCTGTTATAAAAGCATTTCCATTTGCAGTTGCTATTATTCCTGTTACTATCTCATCGCCACTGCCGCCATAGTAAGAAGACCAAACTCTTGAACCGGAGGGACTAAACTCTGCTATAAATGCATCTCCATAAGTTGAACCTCCACTATAAAGGGTTTGATAAGAACCGAGACTGGCTATACCGGATGTTGAATTAGTCGAACCCGTTATGTAAACATTTCCAACGCTATCTGTTGAGATTCCGTTCCCCCCATCGTTATTCGTTCCACCATAATACGATCCCCATAATCGGGAACCGGATGAATTAAATTTTGTGATAAAGGCATCCCCACCTCCACTTAAAGAAGATTGATGAGTTCCGATAGTAGCTATACCTGTTGTTGAATTTGTTGTCCCGGTTATTAAAACATTGCCAATCTTGTCTGTTGTAATTCCATCTCCACCATCAAAACCACTTCCACCATAATATGTTGACCACTGTAAGGAACCAGATGAACTAAACTTTGCGATAAACCCATCAATGCTGCCACCTCCATTAATAGTTTGGTATGCAGATGAAGTAGCTATACCAGTTGTTGAAGTTGTAGAACCTGTTATGAAGATATTGCCATTTGTATCGGTTGCAATTCCAAATCCATCATCTTCAAGATTTCCTCCAAAATAAGTTGCCCATTGCAAAGAACCTGATGAAATAAATTTGGCAATAAATGCATCGCGAGTTCCCCCGCTATAAGTAGTTTGATAAGCCCCGCTGGTAGCTATAGCAGAGCTTGAACCTGTAGTACCGATTATCAATACGTTTCCATTCTTGTCTGTTGAAATTCCACGTCCAAAATCAGGCCCACTTCCGCCAGAATAAGTTGCCCATTGTCTTCCCCCTGAGGAATTAAATTTTGCAATAAAACCGTCATCAGGGCCACCTCCATAAGTGGTTTGAAATGCCCCTGAACTGGCTATTCCCAATGTGGATGTTGTAAGTCCTGTGATAAAAATATTTCCGGTTCCATCGGAAGTAATACTTAATCCTTCATCATTTCCAGTTCCTCCGTAATAAGTCGCCCATATTCTATTTCCCGTTGAATTAAACTTACAAATAAAACAATCAGGAGTTCCACTTAAGGCAGTTTGATAAGCTCCGCTTGTGGCAATAGCAGAAGTTGAACCTGTCCAACCCGTTATCATAACATTTCCAACATAATCAGTTGTGATTCCATTCCCCTCATCGTCACTACTTCCACCATAATACGTTCCCCACATCAAATAAGGTGTCGGGTCAATAATAAGTGTTGAAGTCTTGTTGTAATCAGGAATTGAAAAACCAAATTCATTTTCTCCAAATGATTTATAATTCACATTTACATTTTGTGAATTATCTTCGATAAAACTTTGCGGAATTTTTTCTTCCATGCTTCCACTCTCAACTTGTTATATTATTTTTCCATTCCTTAACGAAGTGCTGAATGCACCGTTATATTTCCAGCGAATTTGAGAAGCATCGGCTCCGGGGTGGATGATGAAATTAAATTTCACCCCTCTCTGACTCTCCCCAAAGGGGAGAGAGTTGCCCTCGCGCGGGACTGCTCCCCTCTCCCTTGGAGCGGGGCTGGGGGTGTGGAGAAACTCCAGGTCAATCTCATCATATAAATTTTTATAAATCACTTTTTGAAATGTTCTCACGTTCAAAATTCCTTCTTCCGGAGTTCCGGTTGTGTAATAATTTGCATAATCTTCGGAAGGTTGTTCAGCAATGATTTGAGGATTTGGATTGGCATTGATGAAATCAATATCTACGCGGTGAAAGAAAATGCTGTCTGGCCCCCTAACCCCCGAAGGCGGAAATTTGTTTTCGAAATTTGGAAGCGACTTTGAAAAGTCTCCCCTTTGGGGAGATTTAGAGGGGTGGTAAGTATCATAACTAAATCCATTCTTTCTCAACTGCACATTCAGTCCGCTTGAACAAAATAAATATTTCACATTCGGATTCGGATGATTATCCTGGTCAATG